>NZ_JBSHAP010000081.1:0-41026 GCF_053611565.1 Kitasatospora sp. NPDC054795 | reverse complement strand
CCCGGCGCCCGGAACTCGCGGGCCGGGTGCGCCTGGTCGAAGGACCCGCGGCGCACGGCCGGTTCCGCGAGCCGGGGAGGCGGCTCGGCGGCGGCGAGCAGGCGCCGGGCGCGGTCGAAGCGCGTCACCCGGGCGGCCGCTTTCGGGGTCGGCCCGGTCTCCCGGCGGAACCGCTCCTGGAGGTGCCGGGTGCTCCAGCCGGCCTCCCGGGCCGGCTCCGCCACCGGCAGCGCGCCGTGGCTGAGCCGCGGTGCCTGCCAGGCCCGGCCGACCTCGGGCGGCACCCGGCCGAAGGGCCGGGCGTCGGGCGCTGGGCCGGGGTCGCGGGCGGGGGCGGGGTTGCTTATGGTGAGGGCGCGGTCACACCCCTTCCGCTCCGACGGCGGGAGCCCGGGAGCGCCGCCGGGGGGATGCGGGGGGACCAGCGGGGGGAACCACCGACGAAGGAGTCCCCGTGACCACCACTGCCCGAGACATCATGCACACCGGCGCCCAGTGCGTCGGCGCCCACCAGACGCTGGCCGAGGCCGCGCGGATGATGCGCGACAAGAACGTCGGCGCGCTGCCGATCTGCGGCGACGACCAGAAGCTGAAGGGCATCATCACCGACCGCGACATCGTGCTGCGATGTATCGCGGAGGGCAAGGACCCGGCCACCATGACGGCCATGGAGCTCTCCGGCCACCTGCACTGCGTGCGCGCCGAGGACAGCATGGAGGCGGTGCTGCGCAAGATGGAGCAGCACCAGATCCGGCGCATCCCGGTGATCGACGGGGACCGGCTGGTCGGCATGATCAGCGAGGCCGACCTGGCGATGGGGCACCGCGACGGCCAGCGGCTGACCGATCAGCAGATCATCGAGTTCATGGACAGCGTCTACATGAAGCAGTGACCGGCTGACACCCCGCGTGCCCCGTGCCTGCCCGCCCCGTGACCGGCCGGTCCCCCGTACCGGCCGGGCCCTTCGAGCGTGCCGGGCGGGGCACCGGTTCGTCTTGTACAAATGCGCACCGTCGGCGGCCGCGCACTTTCGGGGACCACGCACTTTCGGGGACCACGCGCCGTGCGCAGGCGTGTGCCTCAGCCTCCGGCGTCCAGGAGGGTGCTGGTCACCCGCCCGGCGACCCGGTCGGTGACCCGGCCGGCGGGCTCGGGCAGGGCGGCGGCGGTGCGCCGGGACGCCAGGAACGCGCTCGGTGAGCGGCCGACCATGGCGCGGAAGGTCCGGTCGAGGTGGGACTGGTCGTAGTAGCCGCAGCGCGTGGCCAGGTCGGCGCCGGTGGTTCGCGCCCCGGCGGGGCGGCGCCCGAAGGGGTGGTCCCCGGCGGTCCGCTCCTCGTGGGCGGTCAGGACGTGGAGGGTGCGCTGGAGCCTGAGGATGCCGGCCGCCTGCTTGGGGGCCAGCCCGAGGTGCTCGCGGAAGCGCAGCTCCAGCCTGCGGCGGCTCCAGCCGGTGCCCTCGACCAGGGCGCCGATCGACACCAGCCCGTGGGTGTGCCGCAGCTGCCGCCAGACCCAGTGCACGGACGGGTCCCAGTCCGGCCCGTACGCGAACAGCGCACCGAAGTAGCCGTCCAGCATGGCGAACCGGGCCGGCCAGCTCGGGGCGTGGGCCAGCCGGTCGGTCAGCGCCCGCAGCCGCGGGCCCAGCACGTCCCCGGCCTCGGCCCAGTGCCCGCCGAGCTCGCCGGCCAGTGGACCGAACGCCCGGAAGGCGCCCTGCGGAGTGAGCGAGACGGCCAAACCGTGCAGCACGCCCGCGTGTTCGGCGATCGTCGCGGTGCGGCGCAGCCCGGCCGCGACCGAGCCGAAGGCGGCGGCGGGCTCGGGGGACACGGCGTCGGTCAGGCTCATCGTGCCTTCGAAGGCGAGGGCCACGGTGACCACGTCCGTCGGCACCTCCAGCCGTCGGAGCGGCTGACGCAGGGCCAGCCGGTAGCCGCGGTAGCCGAGGACGTACGGGCGCAGCGGCGCGGCGGGGGTGCCGAGGACCGTCCCGGGCGCGGTGGCGGGGAGGGTGCTCCGGGTCATCGCAACTCCCGTGCTCGGCCTGGCGGGTGACAGGTACCCGAACCATCGTAGGCGCCGTCGGGCGGCCTTTGGAGGGTGCGGACGGCGGTCGGTCGGCTTCGGGCGGCCCGGGCCGCCCGAGAGGCCGTCTCAGGGGTCGGAACCTCCTTTCCCACCAGTCGGGATGCGGGCACACTTGCGCCCATGGGAAAGCAGTACGAACGCATCGACGGCCGGCTGCGCGGTTTCATCGAGCGCCAGCCGGTCTACTTCGTCGCCACCGCCCCGCTGGCCGCCGACGGGCATGTCAACCTTTCGCCCAAGGGCCGCGCCGGGACGCTCGTGGTGATCGACGAACTCACCCTCGCCTATCTGGACTTCGGCGGCTCACAGGCCGAGACCGTCGCCCACCTGCGGGAGAACGGCCGGATCACCCTGATGTGGTGCGCCTTCGAGGGCCCGCCGACCGTGGTGCGGGTGCACGGGCGCGGCGAGCCGGTCTTCCGGGACGACCCGCGGTTCGCCGGACTGCTGCGCCACTTCGACCCGGCCGCGGACGGCTCCGGTCTGCGGGCGATCGTGCTGGTCGAGGCCGAGCGGGTCAGCGACTCCTGCGGGTACGCGGTGCCGTTCATGGACTACCGCGCCGACCGCGACCTGCACGCCCAGTACTTCGACCGCAAGGACGAGGAGGAGTTCGGCGCCTACTGCGAGCGCAAGCCGCTGGTCGGCACCAGCATCGACGGCCTGCCGGCCGTCCCGCTGCCGCTCCCGCCCCGGCCGTCCTGACCGCCCCGGCCGTCCTGACCGCCCCGGCTGCCCCGATCCCGCGGGCCCCGGGCACGACGAGGCCGCCGCACCCCGGGGTGGGGTGCGGCGGCCTCGTGGCGTGCGGTCCTACTTGGAGAGACCGGCCTTGGCGGAGCAGACCGGCCAGGCGCCGGGGCCCTGGGCGGCGAGCACCTTCTCGCCGACGGCGATCTGCTGCGCCTTGGTGGCCTGGTGGGCCTGCGGGGCGTAGGCGGTGCCACCGAAGGCGGCCCAGGTGCTGGAGGTGAACTGCAGGCCGCCGTAGAAGCCGTTGCCGGAGTTGACGGCCCAGTTGCCGGTCGCCTCACAGGCGGCGACCTTGTCCCAGACCGTGGCCGGCGCGGCGGAGGCGCTGGTGGCCGCGACGAGGCCGGCCGCGGGCAGGGCGGTGAGCGCCCCGGCCATCAGAGCCATCCGGACGCGGTTGCGGCGCTTCGGGGTGGCGGTGGTGGCGGCAGCGGCGGGCTCGTTGCGGAAGGTCATGGAGTTCCTTTCGGAGGGTTCGCGAGCGCGCGGAACCAGACCCTCGGAAGGCCGTCGGTTTCGGGGACGCGTCACTCGCGTGGTTCTGCACCGTCCTGCCCGGGGGCGGTTGGCCCGGCCGGAGCGGATCGCTCGGTGCAACGGGTTCGAAGTTACGGGGGTGGTCGTGGCGGTTTCAAGGATTCGAAGGTTTAGCCATGTCAGAGGGCTGTTACCGGGCGTAAGGATCAAGGAATTATGGTGATTTCGCCCGATTTACCACTATTTCCAAGATCGAATAGCCCGGGGAAGTGGCCCGCACCACTCCGAACCCCCCACGGAACCGCTGTGAGGCCGCCCACACGGTCGACAGCGCGTGACGGTCGGCCAGCCGCCGGTGCCGGACTCGGGGCCCCGGCCGCCGCCCCGGGTGGCCCGGGCCACAGCCCTCACCCGGAGAGCCCGCCGCCGTCACTCCCGGTGGCGGGCATAGCCTCATTTCCATGAGCAACGAGAGCGATGCAGCGGACACGGCGGACGCGGGAGAGGCGGCCGCCGGTACGGGTGGGGCGGCGGACGCCGGCGCGCGAGGGGCCTCCGCGGCCGGGACGCCGACCGGCCCCCCGGGGCACGCGGCCGCGGCCGCACCCGCCGGCTTCGAGCTGGGCACCGACGGCCCCGGCGTGATCCTGGCCGGCCTGGACGGCTCAGACTCCTCCTGGCGTGCCACCGCCTACGCCGCCGGACTGGCCCGCCGGCAGGGCGCCGTCCTCGCGGTGGCGTACATCCAGCCGATCCTCGGCGCCGCGACCGCCCTGGCCGGGGCCGCGGTGGAGGAGACCACCCAGGAGATCGCCGAGGAACTGCTGGCCGCGCTGCGCGAGGCCGAGCACCGGATGCGCGAGGTGTGGAAGGTGGAGTGGCGCTTCCTGACCATGCGCGGCGACCCGTACGGCGGCCTCGCCAAGCTCGCGGACGAACTGCGCGCCGACGCCGTGGTGGTCGGCGTCTCCGAACAGGCGGGGCACAAGGTGATCGGCTCGGTGGCCGTCCGGCTGGTGAAGGCCGGCCGCTGGCCGGTCACCGTCGTGCCGTAGCGCGGATCGCCCCGACCCGGGGTGGGCAGCCGCCCGAGGAGGGCCGGGGCGGCGGCCGGTAGGGTGCGTGACCATGACGGACACGCGGGGCACGCACCCCTCCGAGCCCGCCCACTCGACCGGCAACGACCTGCACCTCGACCTCCCCGCCACCGGGGGTCGGCGCGCCGCGCTGATGGCGGCGCTGCGTGAGGCGATCCGCAGCGGCAGACTGGCCCCCGGCACCCGGCTGCCGCCCTACCGCGCCCTCGCCACCGACCTCGGCCTGGCCCGCAACACCGCCGCCGAGGCCTACGCCGAACTCGTGGCCGAGGGCTGGCTGACCGCCCGCCAGGGATCCGGGACCACCGTGGCCGAACGCGCCGAACCCGTCCCGCGCACCCGGGCCCGCCGGCCCGTCCGCCGCCCCGGCCCCACCCACGACCTGCGGCAGGGGCAGCCCGACGCCGCCTCCTTTCCGCGCACCGCCTGGCTCGCCGCCGCCCGCCGGGCCCTCACCGGCGCCCCCAACGAGGCCTTCGGGCCCGGCGATCCCCAGGGCCGGCGCGAGCTGCGCACCGTCCTCGCCGACTACCTCGCCCGCGCGCGGGGGGTGCGCACCGACCCCGACCGGATCGTGGTCTGCTCCGGCTTCGCCCACGCGCTGCGGCTGCTCTTCGACGGCGCCGCACCCGTCCTGCCGCCCGCCGAGCACGGCCCGCTGGCCGTCGAGGCGTACGGGCTGGGCTTCCATCGCGGGCTGCTGGCCGCCGCGGACGTTGCCACCGTTCCGTTGTCGATCGACGAACTGGGCGCCCGGACGGGTGAGTTGGCCCGGTATCCGGAGGTCCGGACGGCCCTGCTCACCCCCGCCCACCAGTTCCCGACCGGCGGCCCGCTGCATCCGGGCCGCCGCGCGGCCGTGGTCGACTGGGCACGCGGGCGCGGCGGGCTGCTCCTGGAGGACGACTACGACGGGGAGTTCCGGTACGACCGCCAGCCGGTCGGCGCCCTTCAGGGGCTCGACCCCGAACGGGTGGTCTACCTCGGCAGTGCCAGCAAGAGCCTGACCCCCGCGCTGCGGCTCGGCTGGATGGTGCTGCCCGACCACCTGGTGGACCGGGTGCTCGCAGCCAAGGGTGAACGCGAGGGCTGGGCCAGCGCCCTGGACCAGCTCACCCTCGCCGATTTCATCGACTCCGGCGGCTACGACCGGCACGTGCGCCGGATGCGCCGCCGCTACCGGGACCGCCGCGACCAGCTGGTGGCCGCACTGGCTGCCCGCGCTCCGCACATCGAGATCTCCGGCATCGCGGCCGGCCTGCACGCGGTGCTGCGGCTGGAGCCGGGCACCGAGCGCTCGGTGCTCAAGGCCGCCGCCTACCGGGGCCTGGCCGTCGAGGGGCTCGCCGACTACCGCCACCCGGCGATCGGCGAGGAGGCGATGCCCGCCGTCGACGGACTGGTGGTCGGCTACGCCACGCCGCCGGACCACGCCTACCCGGCGGCGCTCGGCGCGCTCTGCGACATCCTGCCGCCCTGCGGGTGACGGGGGCGGGGAGGGGCGGCGAAGCATAGGGCCCCGGGCACGCCCGTGGGGGCGGAACGCGGGCGGCGGGTGCGCGGTGTCCGTCCGCCGCTCCTGCGTCGGTACGGACCGGGGCCGAGGAACGCAACCCGGGCGGAGGCGAGGCCTACGCTCCTTGGTCATGCGCAGAACACATCCGAGTCGCGCCGCGCTCGCCGCGTGTCCGGCCCTCGTCGTCGGTCTGCTCCTCGCCGCCGCCCCCGCCGCCCGGGCCGACACCCAGCTGCCCCTCACGGCCGTCTCCGACAAGCAGACGACCGTCCGGGGCGGCGAGTTCACGCTCTCCCTGACGCTCACCAACCCGTACGACACCCCGATCCAGTTCGTCTACCAGAGTGTCCAGGAGACCTACGCCACCAGTCTGGAGAACGGGCTCAAGTTCACCGCGACCGCCTGCGGCACCCAGACCAACGGGTGCAGCGACAACGTCCACGGCGGCATCGCCCGCTACAGCGTTCCGCTCGCCCCGGGCGCCAGCAGTGCCTTCACGGTGACGTACGCCGTCGCCCCGGATTCGGCCTGCGGCCCGAACACCCGGATCGACTTCTACTCCTACCTGTACTACGAGTACAACGGCGGGGAGACCAACAACTCGGGGATCATCGGCATCCCGGGTACCCAGGTCGCCTGCGCCTGACCCGGCGGGACCGTCGGCGTCATCGGCAGCCCGTCGCGGGCGCCCGGGCCTCCCCGGTGCGGACCCCGCCCTGCGCGACCCCCCGTTCACCCGTCAGGTGCCGGCTTCCCCCGTGCCGGCACCTGACGGGCCCTTCGCGTTCCCGGGACCGTTGCTTTCCCGGGGCGGTTGCGTTGCCGGGGCGGTTCGCGCGCTCCGCGCCGACGCCGGGACGGTGCGCCGGGTTGACGTCCGGCGATGGCCTCAGGGTCGTTCGGCAGGGCCCGGGCCGGGGCTGGAAAGCCTTTGGCAGCACGGGGATCGCAGGGGCGAACGGATGTTCCCGGAGTTTATGTGACTGTGGGGGCGGACCGGGTGAGATTCACCCTATCGGGGGGTAGTGGGCCTCCGCGCGGGCCCGGTCGGGTCCTGGTGATCTAGGGTTCCGGATGGGCCGCCCGGAGACGGTGGCCGCCTTTCGCGTGAAACACCAACGCCCCCACCAGTAAGCGGATCTGATGATCCGTCATGGCATGCGCCAGGACGGGCCGGTATGCCCCTGGACGCGTGACCCGATCACAGGAATGGAGATCCCTGCCGATGACCGTGGACACGAGCCCGGAGGCAGTGCAGGCCAAGCAGCAGAGCCTCGCGACAGCCGCTGCCCGGAACCTTGCCACCACGACCAAGTCCGCACCGCAGATGCAGGAGATCACCTCCCGTTGGCTGCTCAAGGTGCTTCCCTGGGTCCAGGCGGCCGGTGGCGCCTACCGCGTCAACCGCCGGCTCACCTACGCCGTGGGCAACGGGGTGGTGGAGTTCATCAAGACCGGCTCCCAGGTCCGGGTGATCCCGGCGGAGCTGGGCGAGCTGGCGCTGCTGCGCGGCTACGAGGACGAGGACGTACTCACCGCCCTGGCCGACCGCTGCCAGCAGCGGGACTTCGGCCCTGGCGAGGTGCTCGCCACCCAGGGGGACGCCGCCGACAAGATCTTCCTGATCGCGCACGGCAAGGTCAACAAGATCGGCACCGGCAAGTACGGCGACGACACCGTGGTCGGCGTGGCCGGCGACGGCGACCGCTTCGGCGAGGACGGGCTGCTGAACCCGGACGCCACTTGGGAGTTCACCGCCAAGACCGCCACCGCCGGTGTCGCCCTGACGCTGACCCGGGCGGACTTCGCCGCCATCCGGGACAACGCGCCCAGCCTCCAGGAGCACCTCCAGGCCTTCCTGGCCCTGCCGCTCCAGGCGCAGAACGAGCGCGGCGAGGCCGAGATCGCCATGTCGGCCGGCCACCGCGGCGAGTTCGAGCTGCCCGGCGCCTTCGTGGACTACGAACTCAAGCCCCGTGAGTACGAGCTGAGCGTCGCGCAGACCGTCCTGAAGGTCCACACCCGGGTCGCGGACCTGTACAACGAGCCGATGAACCAGACCGAGCACCAGCTGCGGCTGACGATCGAGGCCCTGCGCGAGCGCCAGGAGCACGAGATCGTCAACAACCCGGAGTTCGGCCTGCTCAACAACGCCGACTTCGACCAGCGCATCCAGACCCACTCCGGCCCGCCCACCCCGGACGACCTGGACGAGCTGCTCAACCGTCGCCGTGACCCCGACTACCTGCTCGCCCACCCGCGGACCATCGCCGCGATCGGCCGGGAGTTCAACGCCCGTGGGCTGTACCCCACCCACGTCGACCTCGGCGGGCAGCAGGTGCCTGCCTGGCGCGGGGTGCCGATCCTGCCGTGCAACAAGATCCCGGTCACCAAGGAGAACACCAGCTCGATCCTGGTGATCCGTACCGGTGAGGACAACCAGGGCGTCATCGGCCTGCACCAGACCGGCATCCCGGACGAGTACCAGCCGTCGCTGTCGGTCCGCTTCATGGGCATCGACGAGAAGGCGATCATCTCGTACCTGGTCAGTGCCTACTACTCGACCGCCATCCTGGTGCCGGACGCGGTCGGCGTGCTGGAGAACGTGGAGATCGCGCACCGCCGCAGCTGAGCGCACGGAACAGCGGGCGCGGGCCGTAACCGGCCGGCTCGAAGATCGTTTGACCTGATGACGGACGGCCCACCCCCCGAAGGCGGGCCGTCCGCCTGACCATGTCTGATCACTTCTGGTCGTACCCGATGGAATGTCCGTCAGGAATGCGACCGTGTCTGATCTTTCTCCCCGTTTTGACCGTTCCGCCCCTTTCCCTGAGGTCGGTCGGCACGAGCCGTTCCGTCCTCCCCGGACGACCCGAGAGGTGTGTGGAGCCCATGCTCCAGCGTCGGCAGATCCGCCGGATACCGCCCGGCGGCGGTGGGGGCGCGGCGCCCGGGCGACGGGTGCGGCTGATCGGCGCGGCGGCCTGCGTGGTCGCGGTCTGCGCGCTGGTCGGCGGAGCGACCGCCGCCGGCGCGGGGCAGTCCGGCCGGCCCCCGCGCGGTCCGGCGGTGGAGGTCTGCGTGTGCGACGAAACCGACGTATCGCTGTCGGTACGGCCGGGCGGGCAGGTGGCCGTCGGCGTGGACGTGGACGTGGACGTGGATGTGGACGTCCAGGTCGGTGTCGCGCCGGGCGCCGGTGGTCCGGGGCACCACGGGCCCAGGCCGCCGCACGGGCACCACCCCTGCCACCCGCCCAAACCCAGCCCCAAGCCCACCTCGAAGCCCAGCCCGAAGCCGACTTCGAAGCCCACCACGCCGCCCTTCTCCCTGCCGCCCACGACCGCGCTTCCCACTCCTTCGATGCCCTTCCCGTCGACGCCCTTCTCCTCACCCCCGCGCCCGACGGGGCTGCGCAGCGAGCCCGGGCGGCCGGTCGAGGGGCAGGCCGGGCCGGGGCACGGCGGTGACGACCACGATGACGACTGGTGGGGGAACGACTGGTCCGACGACGACTGGTGGGGGGACCACGGCTGGCACCACCACCATCACCACCCGCATCCCTGCCCCAGCCCGACGCCCACCCCCACGCCGACGCGTACGCCGACCCCGACAGCCACGCTGACGCGTACTCCGACGCCCATCCCCACCCCCACGCCGACGCGTACGCCGACCCCGACTCCCACGCCTACTCCCACGCCGTCACCGACACTCACTCCCACGCCGTCGCCCACTCCCACGCCGTCGCCCACTCCCACGCCGTCGCCCACTCCCACGCCGTCGCCCACTCCCACGCCGTCGCCCACTCCCACGCCGTCGTCGAGCCCCACGCTGACCCCGACCCCGACGCCGACGCCGACGCCGACGCCGAGCCCGAGCCCGTCGCCGAGCCCCAGCCCGACTCCCAGTCCGAGTGCGACTCCGAGCCCGAGCCCGAGCTCGACGCCCAGCCCGAGTCCGGCCCCCACGCCGTCACCGACCGTGCCCACGCCGACCCCGTCGTCGCCCGGTCCGACTCCGGCACCCGCGTCACCCGCGCCCCCGGCGTCACCCGCGCCCCCGGCGTCGCCGTCGGTCCCCGCACCGCCGCCCGCCCCCGCGCCGCCCGCCCCCGCGCCCGCTGTGCCCGTTCCGGCCCCCGTGGTCCCCGTGGCCCCCGTGCCGGCGGACCCGAGCCCGGCCGCGCCCAGCCCCGCGGCCTCGCCGAGTGCGGTGCGTCCGAGCCCGCTGTGGCCGACTCCGTCGGCGCGACCGGTGTTCCACGCCCCGGCGACGAAGCCCGCGCCCATGGCCCGGCACCACCAGGGCATCTCGATGACCACCACGATGCTGATGATCATGGTCCCCGCCGTGATCGCGGCGGCTGCCCTGCGGCCGGGTCACGGTGGCCGCGGACGCGGTGGCCGCTCGGGTCCGTCCTGACCGTCTCCCGGCGGCCCGCCGACCGGTTCCCGGCCGCGGGCGGCCCCGCCCCTGCTGCCTCGCCCCGGGCCCGGTCGGCCCGGGGCCGCCCCCCTGAACTTTTTCCTGTCCGTCACAAGCCAAGCCAGAGAAGGGAGTTCCCATGTCCGAGTGGGTGGCGTTGATCATCGCCATGGCGTCGGCCTGCGCCGTCGTCGTGGCGGTGGTGGTGCTCAGGCGGCGCCGACCGATCGAGGAGAGCACCGACGAGACCCCGGACGTCATCGAGTACATCACGATGATGATCGGGGTGGTCTACGCGATCGTCCTCGGTCTCGCCATCGCGGGTGTCTGGGAGGCGCGCGGCGCCGCGCAGGACGACCTGTTCCGCGAGGCGCAGTCGCTGCGCGAGGTGAGCGACCGCGCGGTGATCTACCCGGTGGAGTTCCGGGACCAGGTCCGGGTCGACGTGGACGCCTACGTCTCGTACGTCGTGAACACCGAGTGGGACTACATGAAGGAGAACGGGGCGATTACCGAGAAGGGCGACCAGCTGCTCCAGAAGCTCCAGAACGACGTCGCCACCCGGGCGCCCGCCTCCGACCTGGAGTCGCAGTCCTACCAGCCGATCATGGACCGGGTCAGCGAGGCCTCGGAGGCCCGCAATTCGCGCGGGCAGAACGCCGGGCCGACGATGCCCGGGGTGGTCTGGCTCGGTCTGATCGGCGGTGCGGTGGTGACCGTCGGCATGCTGTTCGCGCTCCAGATCCGGCGCACGCCGCGGGAGTTGACCCTGGCGCTCTGCTTCAGCGTGCTGATCGCCTTCCTGCTGTTCATGATCTGGGACTTCGACAACCCGTTCTCCCGGAGCGTGTCGGTGACCACCCAGCCGTTCGAGGACCTCTTCCCCTCGCTCAACCTCGGCGGCTGAGCGGGCGGAATCCGCTCGGTGCCGGCTCGGTGTCGGCACGGCCTCCGCCGGGATCCGGCCAGGTGATCTTCGGATAATCTGGCCTGGATCGTCGGGGGCCGGCCCCGGCGGAAGGAACAAGGGGATTCTCAGCAGTGTCCGACCCGACGCCGGATCTCGGTGCCCACTACCCGCCGGCCCGCCCGGAGCGCGCCTGGTTGTGGCTGCCCACCTCGGAACGGCTCCGGCGGAAGAAGCAGCGCCGGATGTGGGAGGAGTACCGGAAGCGCTACCGCCCGGAGGACGAGGCCAAGGCCCGGCGGCGCAAGCACCTCCGGGACGAGGGTACGGACTGCTGCCTCGACGGCTGCTGCGAGTTCGCCGACCCCTGCCTGATCGCCCTGATCCCGGTGATGATGGTCTCCGGCGTCCGGTTCGCCCTCACCGGCGCGCGCGGACGCCGGACGGCCGACCCGTCGGCCCCCGCCCCGAGCGGGTTCGCGGCCGGAGTGCTGTACGGCGCGGTGCGCCACTACCGCACCGAGGTCAGCCCCCGGCGTCCGGCCTGCTGCCCGTACACGCCGTCCTGCTCGACCTACGCGGTGCAGGCACTGCACCGGCACGGCGCGCTGCGCGGGGCCCGGCTGACGGCCGGACGGCTGCTGCGCTGCCGCCCGGGCGCCGGCGGGACGGACCCGGTGCCGCCGCGCTGAGCCGCGCCGACTCCCGGGCGGTCGGGGCGCGGAGGCACGGACGGCCCGCGCGGAGTTTCCGCGCGGGCCGCCGCTCATGCACTCGTGCACTCATGCACTTTTGCCCGACGGAGCGTCAGCGCAGGCTGCTGTCCATCGAGTTGAGCATCGTGCCGGAGGCGTCGTCGTTCTCCAGGGAGAAGGCGAACAGCCCGCCCAGGCCCTTGCTCTTGGCGTAGGCCCCGCGCGCCTGGACGGCCTGCGGAGTGTCGCCGGTCCAGAAGTTGGTGCCGTCGTAGACCCAGCTGCTCTCGGTGACCGGGTCCCAGTGGGTCTGCGCCGCGGTCGGGTTGAGTTCCTTCCAGGCGGCCAGGCCGGCCTCCTGGCTCAGCGGCTTCTTCGCCGTCGGACCGGTCGCGCTCTGGTACAGGCCGTAGTTGGAGCCGGCCGGGACGCCGGTCCAGCCGCGCCAGTAGAACGGGATGCCCAGCACGATCTTGTTCGCCGGGAAGCCGCCGGGGATGCCGTACTCGGGCAGGCCGGTGGTGTACGCGGCGATCGTGGTGTCCACGTTGTACTTGCGGGTGCCCGGGGTGATCGGCGCGGTCGGGTCGGCCGGGCTGTCGTGCAGCGGGTCCTGGTGGTTGGTCGGGCCGGTGGCGTCCCACGCGCCGTGCATGTCGTAGGACATCACGTCGGCGTAGTCCAGGTAGGCGCCGATCCTGTCGGTCTCCAGCTGGGCGACCTTGTCCTGGCCGCTGGGCAGCGCGGCGGTCAGCAGGTACCGCTTGCCCTGGGCGGCGCCGAGGGTGTCCAGCTGGGTGCGGAACTCCTTGAGCAGCAGGGTGTAGTTCTGCTTGTCGGCCGCGGAGTAGTGGTTGCCGGTGTGGCCGCCGGCCGAGCCCGGGTACTCCCAGTCGAGGTCGACGCCGTCGAAGAGGCCCGCCGCCGAGGCCGGGCCGCCGGAGGCGTCACCGGCCACGCCGGTCGGCAGGTTCCCCTTGAGGAACATGTCGACGCAGGAGGAGACGAAGGCCTTGCGGGAGGAATCGGTGGCCGCCGCGTCGGAGAAGTACTTGGAGTACGTCCAGCCGCCGATCGAGATGGTGAAGCGCAGGTTCGGGTACTTGGCCTTCAGCTGCCGGAGCTGGTTGAAGTTGCCCTTGAGCGGCTGCTCCCAGGTGTCGCTGCTGCCGTCCACACTGGTGCCGGCGCCGTAGTCGGCCTGGTAGTCGGCGTAGGCGTCGCCCGCGCCGTCACCGGCGTTCGGGTTGGACTCGTTGGCCGAGTCGGAGGCCTTCACCGCCTGGAAGCAGGTGAACTTCGTGGGGTCGATGTTGGCGAACGCGTAGTGGACGACGTCCAGCTTGGCCGCCGCGCCGCTGGTGTCGACGTTCTTCGCGTTGTACGCGTTCTCGTAGACGCCCCACTGGTCGAAGTAGGCCGAGCGGACCGGCTGCTGGGCCGGGGCGGCCGCGGTCGTGGTGCTCACCGGGGCGGACTGGGCGGAGGCGTGGCTGCCGGAGTAGCCCTGGACGCTGAACGTGTAGCTCTTGCCCGGCAGCAGCGAGCTGACCGCGACGGAGGTGCCCATCGAGGTGGCGACGAGCTGGCCGTTGGACCACACCTTGTAGGCGACGGCGCCGTCACCGCTGGTGAGGGTGGAGGGCTGCCAGGTGAGCACCACCGCGTTGGACGTCGTCCTGGTGACCGCGAAGCCGGTCGGGATGGTGACCTTGCCGTCCCCGGCCGGGCCGCTCGCGGTGGCCGTCGGGGTCGGGGTGGTGGTCGTGGGGGTGCCGGTCGGGCTGTTGGTCGCCGTCGGGCTGCCGGTGGAGGTCGGGCTGCCGGTCGCCGTGGGGCTCGCGGTCGCGGTCGGGCTGGCCGTGGAGGTCGGGCTGCCGGTCGCCGTGGGGCTGGCGGTCGCGGTGGGCCCGGCCGGGCCGGTCAGGGTGAGGTCGTCCGCGTAGTACGTGCCGGTGCCGTACCAGCCGTGGGTGAAGACCGCGACGGAGGTCGTGGTGGCACCGGTGGTGAAGGTGGTGCTCAGCTGGTTCCAGCCGGTCCCGCCCGGCGTCCAGACCGAGGAGTTGACGCCGGTGCCGGTGGCGCCCAGGTAGACGTAGCTGCCCTGGACCCAGCCGGCCAGGGTGTACGTGGTGTTCGGCTGGACGGCGACGGTCTGCTGGCACTGCGCGGTGTCGGCGGCCGAGGCGGCGCCGCTGAGCGCGCGGCTCCCGCCGTGCACCGGGGTGGTGACGACGGACCCGTTGGAGCAGGTCCAGCCGGCCAGGGTGCCGGTCTCGAAGTCGCCGTTGGCCAGCAGGTTGACCGGGGCGGCCGAGGCGGAGCCGAAGGTCAGGGCGATGGCGGCGCCGCTGGTGGTCAGGGTGGCGGCCAGGGCCAGTGCGGTGGCCCGTCTGCGCTGGGCGGCCCGGCGGCCGGCACGCTCCCCGGCGGGGTTGGCGGGCCGTGCGGGCATGACGCGATCGTGCATGCGGTGGGTCCTCCGGATGTGTGGGGGTTCCGGCGGTGCGGTGGCCCGGACGGGCCGAGGGGAGCCGGCCCGGGCGCGGTGGGGGCGCGCGGGCTGGTGACACGTGCTGACGAGCGGTGCGCGGACACGACGGGCTGCCGGCCCGTGCACGTCACGACTGAACAGATTGGACTGGACCAATATTCGCCGTCAAGGGTGTCCGCCCGCTGGACCGCCCCCGGCCCCGGCGGCGGCGGCCCCGGACAGCGGCGGCCGGGGTGGCGCGGGCCCGGTAGGTTGGCCGGTACGAGCAGGCCCGTCGAACGCAGGAGGCGCGATGGACAGCCAGGACTGGGACGACCGCTACGCCGCGAGCGAGCTGGTGTGGGGCGCGGCGCCCAACCAGTGGGTGGTCCGTGAACTGACCGGCCGCACCCCCGGCCACGCCCTCGACCTCGCCGCCGGAGAGGGCCGCAGCGCCATCTGGCTGGCCGCCCAGGGCTGGGAGGTCACCGGACTGGACTTCTCCGCCGTCGCCCTGGAGCGCGCCGAACGGCTCACCGCCGACCTGCCCGACGAGGTCGCCGACCGGCTCACCTGGCGCCACGGCGACGCCACGGCCTTCGAGGCCCCCGCCGCCGGCTACGACCTCGTCCTGGTCGCCTACCTCCAGATCCCGGCCCCGGGCCGCCGGGTCGCGCTGCGCCGCGCCGCCGACGCGCTCGCCCCCGGCGGCACCCTGCTCGTCATCGGGCACGACCTGAGCAACCTCACCGAGGGCGTCGGCGGCCCGCAGGACCCGGCCGTGCTGTTCACCCCCGAGGACGTCCTGGCCGACCTCGCCGACCGCGGGCTGCGCCCCGTCCGGGCCGAGCGGGTGCACCGCACGGTCGGCGGCGAGCCCGGGCACAAGAGCGGTGGGTCCGGCGCGGGCGGACGGGTCGCGGTGGACGCGCTGGTGCGGCTGGAGCGCGGCGCCGGGTGACGCCCGGGCGCGGGCCCGGGGGAGGCCGGCGGCACCTGCCGTCCGGCGGAGCCCGGTCCGCCCGGCGGCGTACGACGACTGACGAAGAGTCAACTAGCGTGTGGGGCATGAGGACTCGCGTGCTTCCGGCGGTCGTGGCCGCCGCCGCGCTGCTGCTGACCGGTTGCGGTGGTGCGGGTCCGGACTCCGGCTCCGCCGACGAGGAGCGGCCGGGGCCCGGGCCGGCCGGCGCGTCGCCGACCGGCCCACCGTCGGCCGCCGCGCCCTCGGACAGTGCGCCTCCGGCCGGTGCCGAGCGCCGCGTCGACGGCGCCGAACTGCTCTACCGCGCCGGGGGCGGCCGCAGCGCGCAGAACCCGGCCTTCGCCCCCGACGGCCGCTCCGTCCTGCTGACCGAGTTCAGCGGGGGCTACAACAAGGGCGCCGCCGCCCTCGGCGTCCTGCCGCTGGACGGCGGCGCCCCGCGTACAGTGCTGGCGGAGCACGACCGGGCGGCCGTCAACCTCCCGGGCGCCAGCTGGAACGCGGCCGCCGACGCCTTCGCCTTCGCGACCGACCGGGAGTCCGGGCACGACGAGATCTGGCTGATGCGGCCGGGCGGCGCCCCCGAGCGGGTGACCGGGCACGCCGACGCCAGTGGCTACAGCGAGCCGAGCTTCTCCCCGGACGGCGAGTGGATCGTCTTCCAGCAGAGCCGGGAGCCGGAGCACGCCGCCGTGCCGGGCGACGCGGCCGAACAACAGGACTCGCTCTGGAAGGTCCGCCGCGGCGGCGGCGCTCCCGTCCTGCTGGTGGACGGCCGGGGCACCGGCACCGACAACCGGCAGCCGAACTGGTCCCCGACGGGCGACCGGATCGTGTTCCAGCGGCGGAGCGCGGGCCACGAGGACTGGTCGCTGTGGACGGTGGACCCGGACGGCGGCGGACTGCGGCGGGTCACCGGGGCGCCGGGCGAGCACACCGACCCGAGCTGGTCCCCGGACGGCCGCTGCCTGGTCTTCTCCTCCACCCTGGGCGACCTGCCGAACGCCCAGGTCTTCGTGATGGAGGCGGTCGGCGGCACTCCCGTCCGGGTGACCCGCGACGACGGCGCCTACGACGGCGCGCCGAGCTGGTCCCCGGACGGGCGGTGGATCGCCTTCGAGTCCGCCCCGGGCGGCGAGGCCGGCCCCGCCGCCCTCTGGCGCATCCCGGCGCCGGTTCGCTGAACGGCCTGGCCGACGGTGATCGTCACCACCGAGTACTGCGCGACGGTCAGCGGCACGCTGACCGTCCCGCCGGTGACGGTGTACGGGACGGCCTTGGGCGCCGGGTCGGTGCCGTCCGGGCTCGCGACGGTGACGGCGGAGACGCTCGCCCCGGCCGGGAGGGCCCAGGAGAGCGTGCAGTTGGCGGGCGCGCTGCGGAACGCCGCCGGGGTGTCGCCGAAGTTGGTGAAGTTCACCAGGTGGACGACGGTGTCGGCGCCGAGCCGTCGGGCGTCCAGGAAGATCCGGCGGTCCCCGGCGAGGGTGACCTCCGGCGGGGCGGACTGGCGGACGGCGGTGAGCAGTTGGTCGGCCGAGGCCTGGTCGGTCCTGGTGAGGTAGCTCAGCCCGGGCAGCGCCTTGACGTACCAGCAGCTGCCGCTGCCGTAGGAGTTCTGCCTGGTGGCGGGCAACGGGTCGGCCCTGCGCAGGCCGAGCACGTCGGAGAGCGCGAACTCGGTTCGCTGGCTGCCCAGTTCGTCGAGCGCGGTGGGCGCCGGGCCGGTGATCACGATCGTCCCGCCGGCCGCGACGAACCCGCGCAGCAGCGCCGCCTCGGCGTCCGAGACCGCCTGGAGGTTGGGCAGCAGCAGGACCTTGAACCGGGCCAGGTCATCGGCGGTCAGGCCGGGGCTGGGCACCGTGTCGAACGGGACGTGGGCGTAGACCAGCGCCTTGACGGTGCCCCGGAACTCGCCGAGCCAGGGCAGCGAGGCGCAGCTCATCTCCGGGTCGTCGCCGCCCCACCAGTCGGCGATCCCGGCCGGGGCCGTGGCGTTGACGTACATCCCGTTGCCCTCGCCGGGGGACACGTAGTCCCGGGACGGCGCGGAGTGGTAGACGCCGACCCGCGCGATCGACACCGGGTCGTAGAGCCTGATCTGGTTGGTGCGCACGAAGCGGTACATCCGGGTGCGCATCGCGGCGTCCACGGTGTCGTTCTTGAACGGGGTCTTCACCTCGTACGGGTTGCAGCCGGCCGCGATCAGCTGGGACATCACCAGCGAGGCGTCGTCGGCCTGCCAGCCGTAGGAGAATGCCCAGGCCGGCTTGGTGCCGCTGGCGGCGCGGGCGTACTTGTACATGGAGATCAGGCAGACCCAGTCGGCGGCGGTGGCGTGCCGCATGCCGTCGTAGTTGCCGAGGATGTCCACCTCCCAGACCTGGCTGACGGCGCCGGGGGCCTGGCGCAGGTAGCCGCCGTCCAGGCCGATCGAGGTGGCGTAGCGGTAGTCCATCGACACGGTCTCGACGAAGGTGACCAGGTCGGGGTTGACCGAGCGGCCGGCGTCGGCGATGTCCAGCTGGAAGCGGAGCAGGTTGCGGTGGCGCCACTCGACGTAGCGGCGGAAGACCGGGTCGGCGAAGTTCGCGGCCTTGGGCAGGGCGAGGCCGGTGTCGGCCTTGAACGCGGCCGCGCCCCAGGTGGAGGCGTCGCACCAGGAGAGCACGCCGTCGAAGTAGATCGGGACGTCCGGCCAGATGCCGTCCACGCCGGTCGCGGCCACGCCCTTGATCCGCTTGAGGTAGTAGTCCCGCCAGGGCGAGTTGGGGCTGAGCCAGACGCTCTCGTCGCCCGGGTCGACCCAGACCACCACGCTGCCGTAGAACACGTTGGGCTTGCCGGCGAGGTCGCGCTGGGCCCAGTTCTTGCCCTGGTCGTTCTTGTAGAAGGAGCGGCCCTTCTCCCCGCCGGGGGAGATCAGCTCCAGCGACGGGTAGTACATGACGACCTTGAGGCCGGCCGCGTGGGCCAGGCCGGTGAACTGCTTCACCTCGGCCATGTGGGCGGCGAACTGGGCGTCGGTGAGCCAGTCGGAGAGCAGGGTGTCCAGCTCGATGACGCTGACCTCCTGCGCCTTGAGGGCGTCCACGGCGCTCTGCATGTCGGCGGGCTCGTTGAAGGTGCCGTCGGCGATGCGGGCGTAGCGGGCCCAGTCCGGCCAGGTCTGCGCGGCGGTTCCGGCGCGCAGCCCGGCGTGGGAGGACGGCCAGAGGCCGTCGTACTGCGCCGTGCCGAAGTCGGTGTCCGGTGCCGGGGCGGCCCAGGCCGTGCCGCCGGGCAAGAGCCGGACGGTGGCCAGCGCGCCGCCGGCGCCGAGGCCGGCCCGGAGCAGCCGGCGCCGGCCGAGGCGGGATCCCTCCGGTGGCCGCGGTGTTGCGTGCTGTTCGGTTCCGTCGTGCCGTTCGGTTCCTTCGTGCTGCTCGGGCATGGTGGTCCCCCCAGCGAGAGCGGGCGGCGCGCTTCGGCACGGCCCGGGAACGGTCGTGAGCACTGCGAGTCGTGGGTACTTCTCCGTCGTGGGCACGGTGGGGCGTGGGCGCCGCGATCGGCGCGCGGACGGCGCGTCGGTGCTGCCGGGCGCTGTCCCGGGGCCGACCCTAGACCGTGTGCCGCCCCGGCCGTCCGGTCGCGGTCCACGGCTACGCCAGACGTCGGACCGCCGGTTCCCTCAGTGTGCGGACCGTTGTCGGGGTGAGGTCTGGGGGAGTACGGGGTACAGGTGCTCGCAGGGCACCGTCGATGATCATAAATTCTCTACAGTGCTGTAGATTCGCGGCACGGACGGTGGCAGAACGGAGGAGGACGCGATGAGCGTTTCGCTGGCCAAGGGGCAGAAGATCAGCCTGGAGAAGCCGGGGGGTGGGCAGCTGAGCCTGGTCCGGATGGGCCTCGGCTGGAAGGCGGCGGAGCGCAAGGGCTTCCTCGCCAAGCTGCTCGCCGCCGGCCGGGAGATCGACCTGGACGCCTCGGCGGTGCTGTTCGCCCAGGGGCGACCGGTGGACGTGGTGTTCTTCCAACACCTCAACAGCAACGACGGTTCGGTCCGGCACAGCGGGGACAACCTGGTCGGCGGCGCGGGCGACGCGACCGACGACGAGTCGATCACGGTCAACCTGACCACCGTCTCCGCCGAGGTCGACCAGATCGTCTTCACCGTCAACTCCTTCACCGGACAGACCTTCCAGGAGGTCGAGGCGGCGTTCTGCCGGCTCGTGGACGAGACCACCGGCGTCGAGCTGGCGCGCTACACGCTCACCGGCGGCGGCCCGTACACCGCGCAGATCATGGCCAAGGTGCAGCGCACGGAGACCGGCTGGCAGATGGCCGCGATCGGCCAGCCGGCCAGTGGGCGGACCTTCCAGGACCTGATGCCGGAGCTGGTCAAGCACCTCTGACAGCCCGTGGCGGGTTCCGGCTCCCCGGCGTCCTGACGCCCTGACGCCCTGACGCCCTGACGCCCTGTCGGGCCGGAGCCCCGGCGCCCCTGCGTCAGTCGACGTCGCGGCGCCGGAATCCGGCCAGGGCCAGGGCGATCAGGGCGGCCGCGACCAGGGTGAGCACGGCGAGCGGCGTCCAGTCCATCGCGGCCGCCGGGAGCCGGGGCACCCGGCCGTACGGGGAGAGCAGCTCCAGGCCCGAGGGGAGGTCGAGCAGCGGGCCCAGGTAGCCGATCACGAAGGCGTACCCGGGCACCAGCCAGGCCAGCGGCGCGGCCCGGGGCAGCCAGCCGTATACCGCGGCGGCGAAACCCACCGTCACCCACTGGGCGGGTGCGAAGGCCAGTGCCGCGCCGGTCAGCCGCAGGAACGCGCCCCCGTCGCCGCTGGACAGCGCCCCGGCCAGGCCGAAGCCCACGCCCGCCGCCAGCAGGACGGCGGTGGAGCCCAGCAGGGCCGCCGCCAGGTGCCCGCCCAGCCAGGCCGACCGTGACACGCCGGTGGCCAGCACTGGCACCGCCCGTCCGGCGTTCTCCTCGGAGCGCGGGCGCAGCGTGGCCAGCACCGCGTTGACGCCGCCGAGCACGGCGACCACCAGCATGGTCAGCGCGGCGTAGGAGTCGGCGAGGGTGTGCCCGCCGAGCCGCTCCAGCACCTCCCGGATCCGGTCGACGTCCCCCAGCATCGAGTCGGCGTCGCCGAGCAGCGAGCCGTACATCGCGCCGACCAGCAGCAGGGCGGCCGCGAAGCCGCCGAGCAGACCGCGGTGCAGGCGCAGCGCCAGGCCGAACGGGGTGCCCAGGGCCGGGCCGCCGGTGGCCGGGCCGGGACGGGCGGCGCGCAGGCCGGCGCCGTGGTCGCGGCGGCTGCTGAGCGCGAACCCGGCGGCGGCGGTCGCGGCGGCCAGGGCCAGCGCGGGCAGCAGTGGCCACCAGCGGTCGTCCACGAAGGGGTAGCTGCGCTGCAGCCAGCCGATCGGGGAGGCCCAGGAGAGCGCGCCCGAGCCGGCGTCCCCGGCGGCGCGCAGCGCGTACGCGCCGCCGAGCACGGCGAGGGCGAGCCCGGACGCGGTCCGGGCGTGCGCGCCGAGCTGGACGGTGACGGCGGCCACCGCAGCGAACAGCAGCCCGGCGAGGGCGGTCGCGGCGCCGTACAGCGCCGATCCGGCGGCGGTGAGGCCGGGGACGCCCAGCGCGGGCAGGCCGGCCGCGAGCAGCAGGCCGAGCGCGAGGTCGGCGACGGCGGCGGTGGCCAGGGCGGCGGCGAGCGGGGCGTGCCGGCCGACGGCGGCCGAGCGGAGCAGTTCGGCGCGGCCGCTCTCCTCCTCGGCCCGGGTGTGCCGGGTGACGGTGAGGACGCTCAGCAGCCCGGCCAGGACGGCCAGCAGGCCGAGCATCCGGTGGCCGAGCATGGCGCCCCAGGTGTAGTCGGCCAGGTAGTGGGCCGGTCCGCTCATCGCGAGCATCGCCGGGTTGTCCGAGCCGTGGGCGATGGAGGCGCGGTCGGCGGCGGTCGGGTAGAGGGTGTGGACGCTGTTGGCGGTGGACAGGGTGACCAGCCAGAGGCCGAGCACCCAGGCGGACAGCCGCAGCCGGTCGCGGCGCAGGGCGAAGCGGAGCAGCGCGGTGGTGCCGGCCAGGGTGGTGCGGGTCGCCGTGCGGCGAGGGGCGGCGGCGCGGTCGGTGGCCGGTTCGGCGGCGGTGGCGGTCATCGCAGGGCCTCGCCGTCGGCGCGGCGCCCGTCGGCGGCCGGCTCGTCGCCGTAGTGGCGCAGCATGAGCTCCTCCAGCGTGGGCGGGTGGCTGAGCAGGCCGCGCAGTCCGGCCGCGCTCAGGAGCCGTACGGCGGCGTCGAGTTGGGGGCCGTCCACGGCGAACCGGACCCGGTCGCCCTCGGTGTGCAGGCCGTGCACGCCGGTCAGCGTCTCCAGTCCGGGGACCGGGCGCAGGGTCCGGGCCTCGACGGTGGTGCGGGTGAGGTGGCGCAGTTCGTCGAGGGTGCCGCTCTGCACGACCCGGCCGTGCCGGACGATGCTGACCCGGTCGCCCAGCTTCTCCACCTCGTCCAGGATGTGGCTGGAGAGCAGGACGGTACGGCCGTCCTCCTTGGCCCGGCGCACGACGTCCTGGAAGACCACCTCCATCAGCGGGTCGAGGCCGGAGGTCGGCTCGTCGAGCAGCAGCAGCTCGGCATCGGAGGCGAGCGCGGCGACGATGGCGACCTTCTGCCGGTTGCCCTTGGAGTAGCTGCGGCCCTTCTTGGTCGGGTCGAGGGCGAAGCGCTCGATCAGCTCGTCGCGGCGGCGGCGGTCGAGCCGGCCGCGCAGCCGGGAGAGCAGGTCGATGGCCTCGCCGCCGGTGAGGTTCGGCCAGAGCTCGACGTCACCGGGAACGTAGGCGAGGCGGCGGTGCAGCTCGACGGCGTCGTGCCACGGGTCCTTGCCGAGCATGCGGGCGCTGCCGCCGTCGGCGCGCAGCAGGCCGAGCAGGACGCGGATGGTCGTGGACTTCCCGGATCCGTTGGGCCCGAGGAAGGCGTGGACCTCGCCGGTCTCGACGGTGAGGTCGAGGCCGTCCAGCGCGGTGGTCCGGCCGAAGGTCTTGCGGAGGCCGGACAGGGTGATGGCCTTGGTCATGATTGTGAAGCTATCGTGGTTTCAGAAAAACGTGAATATTAGGAAGCGTTAAAGTTCGACAGGGACGAGTGATCACCGGAAAGGGGCTCAGGGTGGTGCAGGGAACGAAGGGGCCGGGGGAGCCCGAGGAGGAACGCGAGGACAAGGCGCTGTCGGACTTCGTCGAGCGCTTCGCCGCGGAGCTGGTGGTCGCGGGCATGGGCCGGATGCCGTCCCGGATCTTCTCCTGCCTGATGGCGGAGGAGAGCGGGGTGCTCACCTCCGCCGAACTCTCCGAACGGCTGCGGATCAGCCCGGCGGCCGTGTCCGGCGCGATGCGCTACCTGATCCAGGTCGGCCTGGTCGCCAAGGAGCGCGAGCCCGGCTCCCGGCGGGACCGCTACCGGGTACTCAACGACGTCTGGTTCGAGTCGCTGACCCGGCGCGACGAGATCATGCTGCGCTGGATCCGGGTGCTGCGCGACGGCGAGGCCACCGTCGGCGCCGGCACCGTGGCGGGGGAGCGGCTGGCGGAGAGCGCCGCCTTCTTCGAGTTCATGATCGACGAGCTGCACGGGATGCTCGGCCGCTGGCGCGAGCACCGCGCGGCCGGGACGCGGTAGCGGGTCGGCCCGGACGCGGAGCGACGGGCCGCAGCGTCGGCACGGACGCGTTCCGCGGCGGGAAGACCGCGCTCTCTGGCCCGGTGGAGATCCACCCCCGCGCCGGGGGCGCCGCCGACGGTCGGTCGGCGCTACTCGGTGCTCGACTCCGCGGGCGGGGTCGAGGCCGGGAGGTCGTGACAAGCCGGGGCGGGGCCGTTCGTGACGAGCCGTGGGCCGCCCGTGACGAGCCATGGGGCGCGGTTCCCGGGAAGGAGCCGCGCCCCACGGGTCACTTCGTCGGGGCCGCCGACGGCGAGAACGCGGGGCCGGGCGTGGCGCCGGCGGCCGCCCCCGGGGTCTGGGTCGCGGTCGGGCCGGGGGTGGGGCAGCCCGGGAGGGGCGTTGCCGTCGGGGTGCCGGTGGGCGTGGCGGTCGGCGACGGGGAGCCCGTCGGGGTGGGCGTGCCGGTGGGCGTGGCCGACGGGTCCGGGCAGGTGCTGGGTGTACCGGTGGGGGGGCCCGTGGGCGTGCCGGTCGGGGTCGCCGTCGGGGAGGTGCCGCCGCTCGGGGTGGTCGTCGGCGTCGCGGAGGGCGAGGCCGAACCGCCGGGCGTGGGCGTGGCGGTGGCGCTCGGGGTCGTCGTCGGCTGGGCGCTCGGCGACGGCTCCGGGGCGGGCGTGACCGGCGCGGTCGGCTGCGGGTCCGTACTGGGCGCGGTCGTGGCCGGGCCACCGCCCCCGGGGAGGCTCGGGAGCCCCGGTGGGTTCGGCGTGGGCGGCGAGGTGGGCGGGACCGGGGACCCGGGGCGGTTCGGGACGGTGGTCACCGTGCCGCTGCCGTAGTGCGCCATCCAGTTGCGCACCGTCCGCAGGTACTCGCCCGAGTTGTTGTAGCTGAGCACCGCCCGGTCGAGCTGCGCCGGGTCGGCGAGGTCGCGGCCGCCCGCGCACAGGTAGCGGCCGGCCGTCTCGGCGGCGTCGAAGACGTTGTTCGGGTCGGCCTTGCCGTCGCCGTTGGCGTCCACGCCCCAGGAGGCCCAGGTGGACGGGATGAACTGCATCGGCCCGACGGCGCGGTCCCAGCGGGAGTCGCCGTCGTAGCGGCCGCCGTCGGTGTCGGATATCGCGGCGAAGCCGTTGCCGTCCAGCGCGGGGCCGAGGATCGGTGTCAGGGTCGTGCCGGCGGCGTCCACCCGGCCGCCGTTGGCCTGGCCGGACTCGACCTGGCCGATCGCGGCAAGCAGTTGCCAGGGCAGGTGGCAGCCCGGCGAACGCTGCGCCAGCGAGGCCTCGGCCTGGCGGTAGGCGGCGAGGACGGTGGCGGGCAGTGCGGGGCCGGTGGCCGCGAACGGGCCGGCCGAGGGCGCGCCGGGCAGCGCGCCGGGCGGCTGCGGGAGCTGGACGGTGCCGCCGCCGTCGGCCGGGACACCGGTGCCGAAGGTGCCGGGGGCGTCCGTCGAAGGGCTGCCGTCGGGAAGGGAACGGCCGACGCCCTGGCCGTCGGCGCCGTTCGCCGGACCGGCGTCGGCGACCGCTACCGGGGCGAGCCCGATGCCCGTCACCTGAGAACCGGTCAGCGCGGCCAGCGCGACGAAGGCCGCCGCCGTGCCCGTGAGCCGCTTGCCGATCCGGAGCTTCCGTCCGCCCTCGGCCTTGCCGATCCGCACCGTCATCCGCTACCCCTCCCCGTCGCCGCCCGGACCTTCCCGGAACGGTTGAGCTGTCGTCATGGTGCCCGTCCGGCCGAGGGCCGGGCCCGCCGCCGGGACGATTAGTATCACGACGATCTGACAGGGACAGGGTGACCGGGAGGCGGATCGGGGCCCTCCGAGGGGTTAACTCGGCACTTCAGCGGGGGTGCGGCCGGGTGCCGCGCCGTTCCGGGCCCCGTCGCCGGCCGCCTCCCCTTCCGTCATCCGGTGCCAACTCGCCTTTCGGTGCGGAAAGTTGACCGAGGGGCCACTGCGGTGGGACGGGCGCTCCCGGGCGCCGGAACGGCGGTTCGGAGCACAGGGGTGGTGCGTGCGCGGTGTTTCGGGCTCCCCGGCGGCGCCCACCGCCCGCCCTCCTGACCTGCCGGAACGTCGGGCGCCCGGCCCGGCGCCCCCTACCAGGGCGGGCGCCGGGGCGCCAGGGCGCCGCCCCGACTCGGCCCTGGACGGGTGACGTTCTGGTGAAAGTGGGCATGCCAGGAATCACCGCCCGGCATGCTGTGCCGCGTGATGATGCGGATGGAGGTCCAGACCGTGAGCGCGAACCTGCCGGAGACCCTCGCCGAGGGAGCGGTCGTCCTGCCGGCGCCCCCTCGGGTGGTGGACGACCTGGCCCGTGACCTGACCCAGGCCGCCGCGGCCGTCCGGGCGGTGTCGCGCGCCCGTCGCACCGGTGGGGACGTCGCGGTCGCCGCCTACACCGCCGTGGTGTGCACCGGGCGGTCGGCCGCCACCGTCCTGGAGGAGGCCGCCGCCTGGTGCCGGCAGGCCCCCGAGGCCGAGGTGCACTCGCTGGCCTGGGCGCGGGTGCCGGGCCACCGGGAGGACGTCCACGAGTACCGCGTCACCCTGGCCGTCAGCTTCCCCGACGGCGAGACCGGCGAGCACCTCGGCGACACCCACCACGCCTGCCGCTGACGCGTATGATCACCCCATGACTGTGGGGGACACGAACGAGATGGTGAAGAGCCCGACCGGCGAGGCGGACGACGCGACCGCGGGGGAGCGGGCCGACGGCCCGCGGGAGCTCTCGCGGCCCGCGGCCGTCGCGGTCACCGTGCTCGCGGCGGTGTGCGGTGCGGCGGTGCTGCTGGCCGTGTTCCACTGGCTGGGCTGGTCCGTGCCGTGGATCGGCTGGATCGTCGCCAAGGCCGGGATCAAGCTCGCCGTCGGGGGCTTCGCCGGGCTGGCGGTCGGGCTCTCCTGGCTCCGGGCCAGGCTGCGTTCCCGGCCCGGGAGTTGAGCACCCGGTTGGTCAACCGGCCTGCGGCGAGGGGCAGGTGAGGTCGCGAGCGGGCGCCTCGCCGTCCAGCAGGTACCGCTCGACCACCCCGCTGACGCAGGTGTTGGACGTGGGGTACTGGCCGTGGTCGCCGCTCCCGGTGACGGTGACCAGCCTGGAGCCGCGCAGCGCGCGATGCGCGCCGAGCGCCGCCTCGTAGTACGTCGCCGGATCGTGCACCGAGTTGAGCATCAGCGTGGTCGGCAGGTGGGCGCCCGTCACCTTGACCTCCGGCGCCGGGGCGACCGGCCACGCGGCGCAGACCGCGCTGAAGGCGAGCGTCCGGGCGCCGGCCAGCGGCCAGCGGGCGGTGTTCTCGGCGCCGCGCTCGGTCCAGGTGTCCAGGTCCCTGGTCCACGGGGTGTCGTTGCAGGTCACGGCGAAGTACTCGGCGAGGAACTCCGGGGAGAGGTAGCTGCCGAAGACCTTCGCGGCCGCCGCCCTGGTCGCCGGGTCGAGGCCCTGCCAGTTGTCGACGGCGGCCAGGATCCGGGCCAGCTCCGGGAAGTCGGACGCCCGGTAGATCGCCGACATGGCGAGGCTGTCCAACTGGTTCGGGCCGATCGTCACCGAGCCCTCGACGATGGGGGAATCGTGCAGCGCGGCGCGCCGCTGCTCCCAGTGCGCCCGCACCTGCTCCGGCGTCGAGCCCCAGTGGTAGGTGGTGTCCCGCGCCGCGAGCCAGGGCACGAAGTCCTCGTCGAAGCGGCGCTGGAAGCTCATCGGCTGGCCCAGCTCGTACTTCTCCCAGGTGCCGTCGAAGCCGATGTTGCTGTCCAGCACCATCCGTTCGACCCGGTGCGGGAAGAGCGTCGCGTAGTAGGCGCCGATCATCGAGGCGTAGGAAGGACCGTAGTAGCCGATCTTGCGCTCGCCGAGCAGGCCGCGGAAGAGGTCGATGTCGCGGGCGGTCTGCTCGGTGGTCAGGTAGGGGATCAGGTCGCCGCTGCGCTCCTGGCAACTGGCGGCCAGTTTCCTGGAGTTGGCGATGACTCGGTCGATCGCGGCCGGGGACTGGTCGCGGTAGTCGCCGGCCAGGAACTCCTGCATCTCCGCCTCGGTCTGGCAGACCGCCTTGGTGCTCTCGCCGACCCCGCGCTGGTCGAAGCCGACGATGTCGTACGCGGCGGCGACCGCCGGGGCGCCGGCGGCCAGATTGGCCGGGCGCAGCAGGCCGGTGCCGCCGGGGCCGCCGGCCGCCATCAGCAGGGTGCCCTTGCGCTCGGCCGGGCCGGTGGCGCGGTGCCGGGAGACGGCGATGGTCAGATCGGCGCCGACACCGGGGTGGTGCCAGTCGCGCGGGGCGGCCATGGTGGCGCAGTCCAGGGCGGGCTGCCGGGCGCAGGGCTGCCAGTTCAGGGTCTGGTGGGTGTAGCGGGCGGGCGCCGGGGCGGCGTCGCCCGGGTCGCGGCCGGTGGCGGCGCCCGCGGTGGCGGGCACGGCCAGGCCGGCCAGGACCGCGGCCGCCGCGGCCAGGGCGGCGCGACGGGCGTGCCGGGCGCGGGGCGGGGCGGCTTCGGTGCGCTGGGCTGCGGTCTTGCTCTTGGTCATGGACTTGGTCTCAGGCTCGGTCACGGGAACGATCCTGTCCGGCCCCGGCCTGATGATCGATCATCCCCACTACCGTCTTCGGGGTGGTGCTGGGTGCACCCCCGCCGTGGCGGGGGCTCCAGGCCGTCGAGGGCTCAGTAGGCGGCGGTGAACCGGGCCCGGCGGTGGACGGGCTGTTCGGCCTCGTCGAGGAGTGCGACGGCGAGGTCCTCCATGGAGATCGCCGAGTTGCCCTCGGCGTCGACCAGCAGGTCGTCGTGGCCGGTCCGGAACCGGCCGGTGCGCACACCGGGTTCCAGGAGCGCGGCCGGGCTCAGGTAGGTCCAGTCGACGTCCGGGCCGGCGGCACGGTAGAGGCCGAGCTGCTCGTCGCAGGCTCGGGCGATCGGCCGGATCTCGTCGGGGAAACCGGGGCTGTCGACCAGGGTGGTCCCGCCGCCGCCCGGTACGAGCAGGCTGCCCGCGCCGCCGACGGCCAGCAGCCGTACGCCGGTGCCGGCGATCCCGGCCAGCAGGCCCTTGGTGGCGACGGCCAGTTCGTGCTCGCTGCCGGGCCGTGGACGGGTGGCGGTGATCACCACGTCCTGTCCTGCCGCGATCCGGGCGACGTCCTCGGGGTCGCGGGCGTCGCCGACGACCAGGGCCGCGGCGGACGGCAGGCCGTGCGGCTTCGCCGGGTCCCGTACGACGGCGGTGACCCGGTGGCCGCGGGCCAGGGCCTCGGCCACGACCCGGCTGCCGACGTTGCCGGTGGCGCCGAACACGGTGATGCGCATGGGGTACTCCCTGGAGGTGGTGGGGATCGGTGGTGGTGGGGAACGGTGGGATCGGTGGGTGCGGGAACGGTGTCGGTGGGACGGGGTCAGGCGTTCTCGCGGACGGGCCGCGGGGTGTCCGCCGGCCCGGTTCCGGGCGCCGGCTCGGGCGCGGTGCGGGTCCGTCGGGTCTGGGTGGCGATCAGTGAGCCGAGCACGACCAGCGCGCCGAACGCCTGGAGCGGGCTGAGGTCCTGGCCGAGCGCCAGCCAGCCGAGCAGGGTGGCGACCACCGGGCTGAGCAGCGAGAGGAAGGAGACCGAGGTCGGCGGCAGCGCGCGCAGCCCCCGGAACCAGAGCGCATAGGTGACGGCCGCGCCGATCAGGCACAGGTAGGTGTAGCCGAGCACGTTGGCGAGGGTGTAGTGGGACGGCGGCGCGCCCTCGGAGAGCAGCGTGACCGGCACCAGCAGCAGTCCGCCGGCCGTGAGCTGCCAGCCGGTGGTGGCGAGCATCGGCGCGGGGGAGACCCAGCGCTTGGAGAGGACGATGCCGGCGGCCATCACCACGGCGCCGCCGAGCGCGGCGAGCACCCCGATCGCGTCCAGCTGGGCGTTGGCCCGCAGCACCAGCAGGCTGACGCCCGCGACGCCCGCGATGCCGGACAGCACGGTGCGCAGGGTGAGCCGGTCGCCGAGGACCAGGGCCGAGAGCCCGGCGGTGACCAGTGGCTGGACGGCGCCGACGGTGGCCGCGATGCCGCCCGGCAGACGGTAGGCGGCGATGAAGAGCAGGGCCTGGAACACCCCGATGTTGAGGGCGCCGAGGACCAGCGAACGCCACCACCAACTGCGCTGCGGCAGACGGCGGGTGAGGGCGACGAGGAGCAGCCCCGCGGGCAGGCAGCGGATGACGGCGGCGAGCAGTGGGCGGCCGGGCGGCAGGAGTTCGGTGGTGACCAGGTAGGTCGTGCCCCAGACCGCCGGGGCGAGGGCCGTCAGCAGGACGAGGGCGAGGCGATTTCTTAGCACTAAGGCAATGTATCTCAGCGCTAAGGCATTCTTCACCGCATCGGGTGAGTGATGTGGCTCACAGTTACCTCACCGCTAAGGAATCCGATGGGGATCGCCTACCCTGAACCCGTGGCAGATCATGTGGACCGCGTCGTCGCGCAATGGGGTGCCGAGCGCCCCGACCTGGACGTCTCCCCGATGGAGGTGTTCGGCCGGCTCAAACGCCTCTACCGGCTGGTGGACGCGGCACTCAACCGCACCTTCGCCGAGCACGGACTGGACGCCGCCTCCTTCGACGTGCTCGCCACCCTCAAGCGCAGCGGCCCGCCCTACCGCCTCACCCCCTCCGGACTGATGCAGTCCGCGATGGTCACCTCCGGTGCCATCACCCAGCGGCTGGACCGGCTGGAGGCCCGCGGCCTGGTCACCCGCACCCGCAGCGACCAGGACGGTCGCAGCCGCGAGGTCGCCCTCACCCCCGAGGGGCACGCCCTGATCGACCGCGCGCTGCCCGATCACCTCGCCACCGAGCACCGGATGCTGGCAGGCCTCGACGAGGCGCAGCGGACGGCGCTCGTCGAGGTGATGCGCACCCTGCTGGCGGACTTCGGGGACAGCCCGGAGTAGCCCGGCCGGTGCCCGTGCCGTCCCGGCCCGCCTCCGTATCCGGTGGATCGGTCGGGCGATGGGTCGTCAGGTCGTGAGGTCGTCAGGTTGTCGGGGCGCTGGGACGGTGGCTTCCGCGGGTGCGGTCGAGACCCCCGTCCACGACCCCGCCCGCGGGCTCCGCTCCGGCCCGAGCCCGGCCCGGCCCGTCCTGCGTGGCGACTACGGGTTGACCGCCACCGCCTTGAAGAAGGCGTAGTGGAACGTCCCGCCCGGCCCGGCCGCGCGGCGCAGCTCCGCGATGCCCCGGTCGAAGTCCTCCGGGGTGGTCAGCCCGGCGGCCACCGCGTCCGCGCGGACGGACTCGACCATCGCGACGAAGGTCCGCCGGGTGAACCCCTCCACCAGAGCCGGGTCGGCCTCGTCGGCGTAGACCGTGCGCGGGCGGACCGACACCCGGGTGAAGCCGGCCGCGGTCAGCAGCGGGTGGAGGCGGCGGCCGAGCAGGCCGTCGCCGCCCGCCCGGGCCTGCAGCCGGACCAGGTGGTCGACGGTGCGCCGGGCCGCCGGGCTCTCCGGGTGGAAGAAGGCCGAGCCGTGGTCCCCCTCGATCACCGTGATCGTCCCGCCCGGCCGCAGCACCCGGCGCAGCGCCGCCAGCCCGGCCGTCGGGTCGGGCAGGTGCTCCAGCACGAAGCACAGGAAGACGTGGTCGAACGAGGCGTCCGGGAACGGCAGCCGGTGCAGGTCGCCGTGGTGCCAGGTGACGTCCGCGGCGGGTGCCTGCTCGGCGACCCGGGCGCGGGCCCGGGCCAGCGACTCCTCGGAGAGGTCTGCCGCCGTCAGCCGGATCCCCGGGTTGGCGGCCAGCAGGTGCACGGTCTGCGCGCCCACCCCGCAGCCCGCCTCCAGCACCCGGCTGCCGGCCGGGTAGGCGGTGCCCGCGTGCAGCAGGTCGGCGAGGGTGTCGGCCTGGTCGCCGAGGCGCCGCGCCTCGGTCCGCGAGTAGCCGTGGACGTAGTCGGGGTGGTCGCCGGGGCGGTGGTCAGGGCGCTCCGATGCCGCTGTCCCCGTGGTCGTGGGCGTTTCCGTGAGCATGGGTGATTCCGTGGTCATGGCTCCACCCTCGCCGTCACTATGGTCCGGTGAACAGGTCCAAAGCCGAGGCATCCGACCGGTCCAAAGAGGCCGGCGCCGACTTCCTGCAGCTCGACACGGCCGATGCCCCGCCCGGCGGGCTCACCGACTGGCTGACCCGCCGGCTGCGCGAGGCCGTCGCCGACGGGCGGCTCCCGGTCGGCAGCAGGCTGCCCGCCGGCCGGGTGCTGGCGGCCGAACTCGGCGTCTCCCGCGGTGTGGTGACCGACGCCTACCGGCGCCTCGCCGAGGAGGGGCAGGTCGTCGGCCGCGGGCGGGGCGGCACGGTCGTGGTCGCGGCCCCCGCGGCACCGCACCGGGCGCCGCCCGCGGCGGAGCCACCCCGCCCGGCACCCGCGCTGTTCCGGGCCGATCCCGACCCCGAGGTCTTCGACCTGCTGCGCGGCACCCCCGCCCGGATCGACCTCGCCCCCGGCGTGCCCGACCTCGCGGCCTTCCCCCGCGCCGCCTGGCTGCGCGCCGAACGCGCCGTCCTCGACGACCTCGCCGCCGCCGACCTCGGCTACGGCGACCTGCGCGGCACCCCGGCCCTGCGCCGGGCCGTCGCCCACTGGCTGGCCCGCAACCGGGGCATCCGCGCCGACCCGGACGAGGTGCTGATCGTCGCCGGTACAGCCCAGGCGCTCGCGCTGCTCGGCCGAGCCCTGGGCCGGGCCGGCATCGGTGAGGTCGCGGTCGAGGACCCGGGCTCCCTCGGCGCCCGGCAGCACCTCGCCCACTGGCTCGCCGCCACCCCGCCGGTCCCGGTCGACGCCGAGGGCATCCGGGTCGACGCGCTGCGCGCCACCGGCGCCCCGGCCGTCCTGCTCACCCCCGCCCACCAGTACCCGACCGGCGTCGTGCTGGGCGGTGACCGGCGGCGCGAACTGCTGCGCTGGGCGGGGGAGGGCGGCCTGGTCATCGAGGACGACTACGACGCCGAGCACCGCTACGACCGGCCGCCCGTTCCGGCCCTGCGCGCGGCCCTGCCGGACCGGGTCTGTTACGCGGGCAGCATCTCCAAGCTGCTCGCCCCGGCGCTGCGCACCGGTTGGCTGCTGGTCCCGGCCCGGCTGCGGGACGCCGTCCTGGACGCCAAGCGTTTCGCCGACCTCGGCAACCCGGTGCTGCCCCAGCTGGTGCTCGCCCGGCTGATGGAGTCCGGCGACCTCGACCGCCATCTGCGGCTCCTGCGCCGCCGCCACCGCCGCCGCCGGGACGCGATGATCGCCGCCATCCGCACCCATCTGCCGGGAGCCACCGTGCACGGCGCGGCGGCGGGCCTCCATCTGATGCTGACGCTGCCGGAGGCACCCGGCCGCACCGACACCGAGCTGGCCGCCGCCGCTCTGGCCGAGGGGGTCAAGGTGCAGCCGCTGTCCTGGCACGCCCGGCTTCCGTACCCGCCGGGCCTGGTGCTCGGGTACGCGGCGGGTTCGACGGCGGAGATCGCCGAGGGGATCGCCGTTCTGGGGCGGCTGGTCCGGCGTCCGTCGTCGGTGTGAGGATGGTGAGGATATTTAGCCGGATTTATCGGATGAATCTCGTGCAGGGGGGAGTGCCCCGCCGCACCCCTGGGTACGTTGACATGCCGAAGTCAAATGTCGGCCCGGGAGGCGTGATGGCCCTGTTCCGAAGTGTCGCCCAGTTCGGGGTGGTGCTGGCCGTGATGGGGATCGCGCTCGGTCCGGTGCCGCTCGGCGCGCCCGCCCGGCCGCACAGTGCTCCGGGCGTTGCGGGTGCTCCGGGTGCTCTGAACGAGAGGGGTGCGGCGATGGCCGGCCAGGAGCAGGAGGACGCGCGGGCGCTCGCCGGGCGGCGGATCGTGCTGTCGTACCCCGGCCCGACGCCGCCGGCCGGGGTGCTCCAGGCGATCCGGGAGGGCCGGGCCGCCGGGGTGATCCTGTTCGGTGAGAACGTCACGAGTCCGGAGCAGCTCGCGGAGTCGGTCGCGGAACTGAAACAGGCCGCGGCCGAGGCGCCGCACCCGCGCACCCTGCTGCTGATGACCGACCAGGAGGGCGGCAAGGTCCGCCGGCTGCCCGGTGCGCCCGAACTCTCCGCCCGCCGCACCGGGTTGGCGCCGGACCCGCTCGCCGCGGCCGCGGAATCCGGGGCCGGCGCCGCCCGGACCCTGGCCGACGCCGGGCTGAACCTCAACCTCGCCCCGGTGCTCGACGTCTACGACAAGCCGGACAACTTCATCGACCACCCCGAGCGCTCCTACGGCCAGGACCCGGCCAAGGTGGCGGAGTTGGGCAGCGCCTTCCTCACCGCCCAGCAGGGCCTCGGCGTGGCCGCGACGGCCAAGCACTTCCCCGGCCTCGGCGCCGCGCCCCGGGGGGAGAACACCGACGAGCGCCCCGTCACCCTGAACGTCCCGCTGTCGCAGCTCCGCTCCCGGGGCGAGGCCCCGTACCGGGCGGCCGTCGCGGCGGGCGTGCGGCTGGTGATGGCCTCGTGGGCGGTCTACCCGGCGCTGGACCCGGACCACCCGGCCGGGTTCTCGTCCACGATCATCCAGGGCGAGCTGCGCGGCCGGCTCGGCTTCGACGGCGTGACCGTCACCGATGCCGTGGAGGCGGAGGCGCTCGCCCCGTACGGCGGCACCGGCGACCGGGCGCTGGCCGCCGCCGAGGCCGGGATGGACCTGCTGCTCTGCTCCGCCCGGGACCCCCGGCAGGGCGAGGAGGCCGCCGAGGCGCTGGCCGCCGCCCTGGACGACGGCCGCCTGGACCGGCACGCCTTCGCCGAGGCCGTGGCCCGAGTCGACGCCCTGCGCGGCTCGCTGGGGTGAGCCGACGGGGCCGGTCGGCGCCGTCCGGCACGGCGCCGCGGGGCGGGGTGGCGTCGGTGGGCAGGGGCGGCGGTGGTCCGCACCCCGGGCTCCCGTCCGGGCGGGTGGCGCCGGGGCACGGAAGGCCCCGGCCGGTCACCGGTCGAGCAGGGTGCGCAGGTCGATGACGCGGTAGCCGCGGGCGCGGGCGCCGTCGAGGATGCGGGGCAGTGCCTCGGCGTCGAGGCAGGTGTCGGGTCCGTCCTCCTCCGAGGCGCCGACATGCAGTTGGAGGACGGCGCCCGGGGTGAGCGCGGCGAGCGCGCGCTCGACCGCGCGGTCCGCCGTCATGCCGTGGGCGGGGCCCAGGTAGCCGTTGGTGTCGGCGGTGAATTCGAGGTCGGCGTAGCCGAGCCGGTTGACGATGGCGATGCCCTCCGGCGTGGTCGCGCTGTACGGGAAGCGGAAGAACGGCAGCGGTTCGGTCCCGGCGGCTTGGCGGATCGCGGTGTCGGCGCGGCGCACCTCGGCGCGGGCCCGGTCGGCGTCGAGGGTGGAGAAGTCGGGGTGGCTGTAGGAGTGGTTGCCGAGGCCGTGCCCGGCGGCGGCGATCGCGCGGACGGCGCGGGGATGGCGGTCGGCGAAGTCGCCGGTCGGGAAGAAGGTGGCGGGGGCGTCGCGGTCGCGCAGGACGGCGAGGACGGTGTCCAGCCCGGTCTCGTTCCAGGCGGCGTTGAAGGTGAGGGCGAGGACGCGTTCCGCGGTGGGCAGGCGGCGGATCTCGGTGCCCATGAGCGTGGCCGGCGGCGAGGCGGCGGCCAGCAGCGCGAGGAGGACGAGGACGGCCGCGGCGGCTGTCCCGGTGGCGGTTCGGATGCGGTTCATCCGGGCTCAACGTGGGCGTTGCCTGGGAGGGTACGGAAGTTCGGCCGTTCGAGGGTGATTGCGCCATCGAAGGTCTGCTTTCGGACGAGGCCTGGCATCCAAGGGTAAATCGGCGTCACCGCATAGGAATCGCATGGCAAAGTTCCTGTCGTGGGCCTATGAAATGTCATATGTGCCACGCCACCTGTCCCAGTCCGCCCGTCCCCTCCAAGGAGGAACCCATGAACCGGATCGCCCGGATCGCCGCCGGCGCCGTCGGTGCCGCCGCCCTGCTCTCGGCCCCCGTCCCCGCGTTCGCCGCGGCCCCGGCCGTCGCCACCACCACCGTCACCACCTGCGGCTCCTACAGCCTCCAGGCGGGCCTGGCCACGTACGCCTGCGCCGACGTGACCGGTGACGGCGTCGCGATCTACGGGAAGATCGGCCTGGCCGGTCCGCCGTCCCCGGGCACTCCGTGGCCGCCGGCGCCGAAGGAGCTGGTGACCCACCTGTCGGCCAACGTGGCCGGCGGTGCCTCGCTCGGCACGGTGAACGGCCGCACGGTGTTCCAGGTGTCCACGGTGCGGGTCGACGGCATCTCGACCACCGTGCCGTGCGGGTCCACCGTGCACGTGTCCTTTGACGTCGAGGGGTTCTGGAGCGGCCAGGTGCCGGCCACGGTGGATGTGCCTGTAGTCTGCTGACGGCGCGTCACCGTGACTGCCGAGCCCGGGAGTTGGCAGCGTCCCGGGCTCGGCTTCTGCATGTCGCGGTGCGGTCCGCGGGCGGTCGGGGGAGCGCCGGGCGGCGGCCCGCCGACCGCGGACCGGAGGTCTGTCGAGGGTCCGCCGGGGGTCTTGCCGGCGCTCGACGCGCTGTGACGACTTGAAGAAATCTTCATCTGCCGCGATGATGCCTACCGGCCGCGGCATCGATCCCCGCCCGGCCGGACGACCACCGAGCCGGAACCGAGGGAGAGCGCGGACGATGCCGGTGCCGCTGTACCAGGCCAAGGCGGAGTTCTTCCGCACCCTCGGCCACCCCGTGCGGATCCGGGTCCTGGAGCTGCTCCAGGACGGCCCCCGGCCGGTGCGCGAGCTGCTGGCCGAGATCGAGGTCGAGCCGTCCAACCTCTCCCAGCAGCTCGCGGTGCTGCGCCGCACCCAGCTGGTCACGGCGACCCGTGAGGGCAACACCGTGGTGTACGCGCTCAGCACCCCGGACGTCGCCGAGCTGCTGCGCGCGGCCCGCCGGATCCTGACCGAGCTGATCACCGACCAGGGCGCGCTGCTCACCGAGCTGCGCGCCTCCGGTGGCCGGCTCCGCTGAGCCGCGCCCGGCCAGTCCGCCCGATCCGAGGAGAAGCACCACCATGAGCGACAGTACGAGCGACGAGAAGAGGCGCCGCAGGGCGATGCTGATCCGCGCGGGCATCTACATCTTCGCCACGCACCTGTTCGCCGGTTTCGTGCTGCTGCTGTTCGCGCTCGGCGGCCGGAAGTAACGCACCGGGAACCGGTGGCTCACCGGCGCCGCCCGTGGTCCGGCACCAGGTACCGGTCGCTGGTGCTGGTCCAGGCCAGAACGCCGGCGACCAGCTCCCGGGTGCCGTCCAGGTACCAGCGCCCGGCCGGGTGGCGGCGCAGCAGGTCGCGGCGCAGCTCCTCGCTCTCCTGCTGCAGCCGTGCCACCCGGGTGCGCACCGCGTGGACCGCCCGGCCGCGGGTCCAGCCGTGGGCCCGCTGGAGGGTGAGCACCGTGTTGAACGCGGGCCCGGCCTGCCGCTCCTCGCGCCGCAGTGAGTAGAGGTCGTTGATCAGTGTGGCGGCGTCGGCGGTATTGGCGCGCAGCCGGTGCAGCGCGGGCTCCGCGTGCAGTGCGGCCGGAGCGTCGGCGCCGTGGACCCGTTCCAGTATGTTCATGAACGGGTAGAGGCAACTGCCGTGGCGGCGCAGCTTCATGGTGTCGGTGAGGTCGAGGCCGAGGGCGGGCACGGTGCCGCGGGCGCGGTGGTCGGCCTCGGCGGGGAAGGTGGCCAGGCAGGCCCGCCACTCCCGGGCCGCCCGGGCCCGCCACTCGGGGGACGTCGAAGCGGTCTGCCGCTTCCACAACTCCCGCCAGGAGAGCAGCATGTGGCTCTCGGGCGGGCTCTCGGACGGGCTCCCGCCGCGGGTGCCGCCGAGGACCGCGATCAGCGGGTCGACCACGGCGTGGGCTGCGGCGGGGTGGCGGCCGGGCGGGCCGTCGAAACGGTCGTCCAGGATGGTGAACCAGCCCAGCATGTCCACCAGGAGGTCGAGTTCGGCGCCCCGGGCGCGGGGGTAGGCGTGGCCGATCAGCTTCTGCAGCCCGTAGGCCCGGTAGCGGGGCAGCTCCGACGGGGTGAGCAGGCCGCGGCGGACCACCCAGTCGGCGTGCCGGTCGGCGGCGAGGCGCAGGTCGTCGGACGGCCGGGGGCCCGCCGAAGCGGCCGGACCCGCGGCGGAGGCCGGACCGGCCGGGGTGGCCGGACCGGTCGGGGTGGCCGGACGCGAGGGGGCGGTCGTGGAGGTGGTCGTGGGGCCGGTCGTGGAGGCGGTGCCGCTGAAGGGGCACCGGACCGGCGGCGGCTCACCGTGCGAGGAGGGCACTGCGGCCCCCGGTGAGGACGCGGCATCGCCCTCTCGGGAGGCTGCCGCGGTGCGCCCGCGTGGGGAGCGCGCGCCGCGCGGCGCGAGCCGCACCCGAAGGCCGTGCGCCTGGACCGTCGTCCACACCACCTCGCGGGCCCGCGCGCCCGGCACCGCCGTCGGCCGCCAGCGGCGCAGGATCGTCGCGGCCGCGACGGTCAGTTCCGCCCAGGCGAAGGCCTCGCCGATGCACTTGTGCTTGCCCGCCCCGAACGGCAGGAAGGACGGCCGCCCGGAGCCGCCGCCGTCCTGCCAGCGCTCGGGCCGGAAGCTCATCGGCTCCGGGTAGCGCACCGGGTCGCGGTGCAGCGCGGTGAGGCTGTACAGCAGCTCGGTGCCGGCCGGGACGCGGTACGGGCCGAGCTCGACCGGCACCTGGGCAGTGCGCATCAGGAAGGCGTTCGGCGCGTGCAGCCGCACCACCTCCTGGGCGACGCTGCGGGTGTAGGTGAGCCGGGCCAGTGCCTCCGGGGTGGGGACGGTGCCCGCGGGCAGGTGCTCGTCGAGCTCGGCGAGGATCCGGGCCTCCGCCTCGGGGTGGCGCAGCAGCTCGTCCAGCAGCCAGGTGAGCGTGGTGGAGACCGTCTCGGTGCCCGCGCCGAACATGGTGATCGCCTCGGACCGCACGTCGGCCTCGGTGAGCGGGCGCCCGGTGGCCGGGTCGGTCGCGGCGCGCAGCAGGGCGGGCAGGGTGCGCCGGCCCGCTCCGGGGCCCGTGGTCGCGGCGCGGCGGTTGACGGCCTGGTCGACCACCCGGTTGAGCACCCGCACGGCGTCGTCGAAGCGTCGGTTGACGGGCAGCGGCAGCCGGGCGAGCGCCGGGTTCGGGTAGAGGGACTGGACGATCTGGCCCTTCACCAGGTCCGGCAGCGCCCGGTGGAACGCGACGGTGGCGTCCTCGCTGAGCCGGGCGTCGAACAGCGTGCGGGTGACGATCTCCAGCGCCAGGTGGTTCATCTCCTTGGCCACGTCGAGGACCTGCCCGGGGCGCCAGCGTTCGGCCCGCTCCTCGGTGACCTGCTGCATCACGGCCAGGTACTCGCCCATCCGGTCCGGTCCGAAGGCCGGCTGGATGATCCGGCGGCGGTCGCGGTGGGCCTGGCCCTCGGACATCAGCAGGCCGTCGCCGAAGGCCGTCTTGAGGGTGTCCTGGACGGCCCCGCGCGGGCAGTCGTGGGCCAGTGCCACGAGCAGGGTGTGGACCAGCCGGGCGTCGGTGACCACGCAGACGGCGCGTGGTCCGAGCCGGATGCGGACCACCCCGCCGTGGCGGGCGAGCGAACCGAGGAAGCCGAGCGGGTCGCGCAGCAGGGCGCCTGCGTGCCCGAGGCCGGGCAGGGCGCCGGGGGCCAGCGGCGGGACGGCGGAGCGGGCCAGCGGGGACGGGCCGGGAACGGTTCTCGGGGGGACGATCAGCTTCCGCGTTTCGGTCAGCAGGGACATGACACTACCTCTCAACCAGAGTGGCCGGTGCGGGCGATGCCGGGCGGCAACGGCGGGCCGGCCGGGAGCCGGGGGACCGCCCAGCGCGGGCCCCGCGCGCGCCCCCGGCGGGAGGGCGCACGTTGAGCAAACGCGCCGGTTTCCCGAGCGTTGCGCCGAATGTGCGGGGATCACTCCAACGGCCGAGTGGATCGACCCTTTCGTGCGTGCTCGAAACTCCGTGTTGACCTGCGCGGATGCGTCCGTCCGGGTGGTCCGCGGCTTGCCTGCGAGGCAGGGTCTTTGGACCCTCGCCGCACGGGCGTACGAGGGACAGCATGGATGCGGAGAAGGAGGAACCTGATGACCCGTCTGCGCCACCGGCCGGCCCTCGACGTCCGGGTCGAGATCCGTGGCGAGCTGCCCCGCGAGGACGCCGAGTACGCCCGGGCCCGGGCGCTGGCCACCGCCACAACGCTCGGCCCCGACACCCGCGCGCTGCGACTGCGGCTGACCCGCTCGCGCCACCGGTCGGTGACCCGGCCCTCACTGGCCCAGGCGGACGTCGAACTGGCGGGCGTCGGACCGGTCCGGGTACAGCTGGCCACCGGCACCGCACGGGATTCCGTCGACCTGGTGCTCGGCACGCTGGCCGGCCGGGCCGTCCGACTGCGCGAGCAGGGTGACATCGGCTTCGCCGCCGCGTACGAGAGCGCCTACCGCCCGCAGTTCGCCGACCGCCCGCTCGCCCAGCGGCGGATCGCCCGGCACAAGGCGGTCGTGCCCGCCCGCCGCAGCCCCGAGCAGGCCGTGCTCGAACTGCTCGCCCTCGACCGGCGGTTCCACCTCTTCGCGGACGCCGCCACCGGCCGGGACGGCCTGGTCCACCGCTGCTCGCCGGGCGGCACGCTGGAGTTGTGCGCCGCGGGCACCAGCGCGATGCCCCCGCTCGACCTCGCCGAGGCGGCCCGCCGGCTCTGGCTCACCGGTCGCCCGTTCGTCGGCTGGACCGACCCCGGCGACCACCGGGCGCGGGTGCTCTACCGCCGCTTCGACGGCCACTACGGCCTGATAGCGCCGGTATCGGACGGCCGGATCGGGGCAGGAACCCTGTTGGCACAGGACTGACACCACGACGCAACGACCACACCACGAACTCTCCACGACAGGGGCCGGGACCATGGACTGCGACGAGGTCATGCTGACCGTCCGGATCACCGCCGCCGAGCGGGCACTGCTGCGCGACCTCGCACGCGGACACGGCGGCGACGTCTCCGAGGTGGCGGTGGACGGGCTGCTGGAGGTCATCCCCGCACTGCACGACGACGCCTGCGGCCTGCCGCTGCTGCGCGTTCTGGCCAGGCCGGCACCCTTCGCGCTCACCCTGTGGCTGCCCGCGCCGGTCGCGGACCTGCTGCCGCTGCTCGGTGAGCGGCTCGTACGGACCGGCGGTCCCGCGGCCGGGCCGGCCAGCGCCGCGCTCTCCGCGGCCCTGCGGCTCTGGCTCGCCGGGGACCGGGTCGTCCTGGCGGCCGGGCTGGCCCGGCTGCACGGGGGGTGCGGCGCCGGCGCGGTGGCGGCGGTGCGACCGGGGGTGGGTGCGGCGGTGCGCTCCGGGGTGGGCGTGGCGGCCTTCGGGGCCGAGCCGGCGAAGGCCGCGGCCTGACCCTCCAATCGTCCTGACGATTCGTCATATTCCGCTCGGTGCGGGCAAGTCCGGGTTCCGGCGCCGCGCCCCGGCCACCGTCCGGGGCGGGTCCGGTGAGCCCGGCCGCGGTCCGGCCGAACCGGGCGATCGAACCGGGCCGTCGAACCTCCGGGGAATTCTGCAAGAGGTTTCTGTTATTCCCGGTCGCCCCTCCCGCTCTCCGGAGTGTCGGAAGACCCGGGCCCCCTCCACCGCGGGGACGCGCGGGTCGTCGTCGCACGAGGAGGGAACGCGATGGGGCACCCGGGCGGCGGGCTCCGCCGGCGCAGGAGCGCAGGCTCACCCCATGAGGTGTCCATCAGTCAGATCGCGCCGAATTCCGCCGACCTGATCCGACGGGCCGCGCCCGCCCGGCCCTCCCGGTCCGGCGCCCCGGCCGGCAGCCGCGCGCCGACGCGGCCGCCCGGACGCGACGACCCGCCGAAGCCGGCGGCGGGTCCGCCC
>NZ_JBSHAP010000080.1:0-41402 GCF_053611565.1 Kitasatospora sp. NPDC054795 | reverse complement strand
GGTTACATTCCGAACCCGGAAGCTAAGCCTTACAGCGCCGATGGTACTGCAGGGGGGACCCTGTGGGAGAGTAGGACGCCGCCGAACAATTATTCTAGAGAAGCCCCCGCCGGGTGAACCGGTCGGGGGCTTCTCTGTTGTAGGGTCAACATGCAATTGTCGTCATACGGGACAGGAGGCCCCCCGGGTGGAGGTCCAGGAGACGCGGGTCCAGACCGATCGCGTCCTCACCATCCCCAACATGCTGAGCATGGGCCGGCTGGTCGGTGTTCCGCTCTTTCTCTGGCTCATCCTGTGGCCGGTGTTCGACGGGCCCAACAATGACGGTTGGGCGCTGTTGATCCTGATGCTGAGCGGGATCAGCGACTACCTGGACGGGAAGCTCGCCCGGCGGTGGGGGCAGATCAGCCGGGTTGGGCAGCTGCTCGATCCGCTGGCCGACCGGCTCTATGTGCTGTCCACGCTGGTCGGATTGACCTGGCGTGAGATTCTGCCGTGGTGGCTCACCGCGATCCTGTTGGCCCGTGAGGTATTCATCGCCGCGCTGCTGCCGATTCTGAACCGGCACGGCTACGGACCGCTCCAGGTGAGTTTCCTGGGCAAGGCGGCGACCTTCAATCTGATGTACGCCTTTCCGCTTCTGCTGCTCGGCAGCGTGGACAGCTGGATCGCCCGGCCGGCCGAGGTGGTGAGCTGGGCGTTCATCTGGTGGGGGACGACGCTGTACTGGTGGGCCGCGATTCTTTACGCGGTTCAGGCGCGGCGGATCGTCCGGGCGAGCACCGCGGGCTCCGCGTCCACAGTCTGAGACGTGATCTGAGAGAAGCCCCACGCCTCATCGGTGCGTCGGACGATACCTTCCGGGTAGAGAACCTTCTGGAACGCTTTGATGGACCTGTTGGTCCACCACCGCGAAGGAGGACGCACCCGTAATGAAAGCCGTTGTAATGGCAGGGGGCGAGGGCACCCGACTCCGCCCGATGACCTCCAGCATGCCGAAGCCGCTGCTTCCGGTCGCCAATAGGCCGATCATGGAGCACGTGCTTCGGCTGCTGAAGCGGCACGGCCTCTCCGACACCGTCGTCACCGTGCAGTTCCTGGCGTCGCTGGTCAAGAACTATTTCGGTGACGGCGAAGAGCTGGGCATGCATCTGACCTATGCCCACGAGGAGACGCCACTGGGCACTGCGGGGAGTGTCAAGAACGCCGAGGACGCGCTCAAGGACGATTCCTTTCTGGTGATCTCCGGTGACGCGCTGACCGACTTCGATCTCTCGGAATTGATCGACTTTCACCGCAGCAAGAACGCTCTGGTCACCGTCTGTCTCACGAGAGTGCCGAATCCACTGGAGTTCGGCATCACGATCACGGACGACGAGGGGAGGGTCGAGCGTTTCCTGGAGAAGCCGACCTGGGGGCAGGTCTTCTCCGACACGGTGAACACCGGTATCTACGTGATGGAGCCCGAGGTCTTCGACTACGTGGCGGCGGGTGAGTCCGTCGACTGGTCGAGTGACGTCTTCCCACAGCTGTTGAAGGAGGGCAAGCGGGTCTACGGCTACGTCGCCGAGGGCTACTGGGAGGACGTGGGCACCCACGAGAGCTACGGCAAGGCCCAGGCCGACGTCCTGGAGGGCAAGGTCGACGTTGAGCTGGACGGATTCGAGATCTCCCCGGGCGTCTGGGTCGCCGAGGGCGCCGAGGTGGATCCGGAGGCGGTGCTGCGCGGGCCGCTGTACATCGGGGACTACGCCAAGGTCGAGGCCGGCGTGGAGATCCGCGAGCACACCGTGCTGGGCAGCAACGTGGTCGTCAAACGCGGCGCGTTCCTGCACAAGGCGGTGGTGCACGACAACGTCTACGTCGGGCCGCAGAGCAACCTGCGGGGCTGCGTGGTCGGCAAGAACACCGATGTGATGCGGGCCGCGCGGATCGAGGACGGCGCGGTGATCGGGGACGAGTGCCTGGTCGGCGAGGAGTCGATCATCGGGGCGAACGTCCGGGTCTACCCGTTCAAGACCATCGAGGCCGGCGCCGTCGTCAACACCTCGGTGATCTGGGAGTCGCGCGGCCAGGAGCACCTGTTCGGGGTGCGCGGCGTCTCGGGCATCCTGAACGTCGAGATCACCCCGGAGCTGGCCGTGCGGCTGGCGGGGGCGTACGCGACGACGCTGAAGAAGGGCGCCACCGTCACCATCGCGCGTGACCACTCGCGTGGTGCGCGCGCGCTCAAACGGGCGATGATCTCGGGGCTCCAGACCTCCGCGATCGACGTCCGCGACCTGGAGAACGTGCCCATGCCGGTGGCCCGGCAGCACACGGCCCGGGGGAGCGCCGGCGGGATCTTCCTGCGGACCACGCCGGGTGTGCCGGACTCGCTGGACATCCTCTTCTTCGACGAGCGCGGGGCGGACCTCTCGCAGGCGGGCCAGCGCAAGCTGGACCGGGTCTACGCACGTCAGGAGTACCGGCGGGCGTTCCCGGGGGAGATCGGGGACCTGACCTTCCCGTCCAGCGTCTTCGACTCCTACGCGGGCAACCTGCTGCGGACGGTGGACACCACCGGGGTCCGGGAGGCCGGGCTGAAGGTGGTCGTGGACACCGCGCACGGCAGCGCGGGCCTGGTCCTGCCGAGCATCCTCGGCCGGCTCGGGGTCGAGGCGCTGACCGTCTCCACCGGGCTGGACGAGGCCAGGCCGACGGAGGACGCGGAGGAGCGCAGGGCCGGGCTGGCCAGGCTGGGCGAGCTGGTCGCCTCCTCGCGGGCGGCCTTCGGCGTCCGGTTCGATCCGGTGGGCGAGCGCGTCGCGTTCGTGGACGAGCTCGGCCGGGTGATCGACGACGACCGGGCGCTGCTGGTGCTGCTGGACCTGGTCGCGGCCGAGCGGCGCAGCGGGCAGGTGGCACTGCCGGTGACCACGACCCGGATCGCCGAGCAGGTCGCGGCGTACCACGGCACCCAGGTCATCTGGACCACGACGACGCCGGACGACCTCGCGAAGGCGGCCTCCGCCGAGGGAACGGTATTCGGCGGGGACGGGCGCGGCGGTTTCGTGGTGCCCGAGTTCAGCGGGGTGCTGGACGGCGCCGCGGCGTTCGTCCGGCTGGTCGGCCTGGTGGCACGGACCCAGCTCACGCTGAGCCAGATCGACGCGCGGATTCCGCAGGCGCACATCCGGCGCCGGGACATCGCGACGCCGTGGGCGGCCAAGGGCATGGTCATGCGCTCGGTGGTGGAGGCGGCCGGCAGCCGTCGGCTGGACACCACCGACGGCGTCCGGGTGGTCGAGGCCGACGGGCGCTGGACGCTGGTGCTGCCGGACCCGGCCGAGGCGGTCACCCACCTGTGGGCGGAGGGCCCGGACGACGAGGCCACCGAGGCGCTGCTGGACGAGTGGGCGGCCGTGGTCGACGGAGCGGGGCGGTGAGCGTCCGGGGTTGAGCACTGCCTGAGGCTCGGAACTGCCTCGAACGGCGGGGCGCGCGGTGTGATCCGTGCGCCCCGCTGTCCGTTTTCACACTATTCGGAACAATCCGTCACTTTCCGTCATGTGTGCAGCGTGTGTGCAGCTCAGGGGCCGTGCACGGGGCCCGTCGGCGGCGTGGGACGATGGTCTCCATGCCAGCGACGCCGACACCGAGTGCCCCGAACGGACGGTACAACCGTCCGGACGCCTCGATGTCCTTGCTGACCAATGTGATGGACCACAGCCTGGACGAGGGCTATGCGGAGGCGGCCGCCGCGCGCGGTGGAGCCCGCGACAGCCGGATACCCGGCACCTGGCAGGGGCTGCTCACGCTCGGCGCCGGGCTGGCGCTGGTCGGCGGGGTGGTGACGGTGGGCGCCGTGAACGCCCACAAGGCCGAGCCGTCGCTGGCCAAGGAGCGGGACGCGCTGATCCACCGGATCAACGACAGCAACACCTCGGCCGACCAGTTGCAGAAGCAGGTGCAGGAGCTGCGGCTCAAGGTCGACAGCACCCAGCAGCAGGCGCTCGCCTCGGGGGACGGCGATCCCGGCGGGCTGAGCGGGGCCGTGGGCCTCGGCCCGGTCGCCGGGCCCGGCCTGAAGCTGGTCCTGGAGGACGCCACGGGCACGGGCGCCGGCGGCAACGTCGACCCGCGGGCCGGGCAGGGCTTCTCCAACAGCGGACGGCTGCGGGACCGTGACCTGCAGCTGGTGGTGAACGGCCTCTGGGGATCCGGGGCCGAGGCGATCGCGATCAACGGCCAGCGGCTGACCGCGCTGTCCGCGATCCGGGCCGCCGGCGAGGCGGTGCTGGTGGACAACCGGCCGCTGGTGCCGCCGTACAGCATCCAGGCGGTCGGGGACGGCTCGAAGCTCCTCGCCGCCTTCGAGAAGGACATGGCCGGGCAGTACCTGCGGCTGCTCCAGGAGCAGTACGGCATCAAGTCGACGCTCTCCGTGCAGAAGAACCTGACGCTGCCGGCGGCGGTGGGGGTGACGCTGCGGACCGCGCAGCCGGTGACGCCCGAGACCTCGCCCGCGGCCTCCCCGACGACTCCGGGCGGTACGCCGCCGACCGGAGCCGGAACCCAGGAGAGCCCCGCCGCGTCCGTCTCACCATCGGCCCCGTCTTCCGCATCGGCCTCGTCGGCCGGGCCCGGCGGCACTCCCACCACCAAGCGGCGTCCGTCGACCGGACCCACCAAGACCACGACAGGGACAGGAGCAGCCAGACCGTGATTGCCGTACTGGGTCTTGTGATCGGGGTGGTCGTCGGCCTCTTCGTCCAACCCGAGGTGCCGGACGCCGTCGTGCCCTACCTGCCGATCGCGGTGGTCGCGGCGCTGGACGCCGTGTTCGGCGGTGTCCGGGCGATGCTCGACGGGATCTTCAACGACAAGGTGTTCATCGTCTCGTTCCTGTCGAACGTGGTGGTCGCGGCGCTGATCGTCTTTCTCGGTGACCAGCTGGGAGTCGGCTCGCAGCTGTCCACCGGCGTGGTCGTCGTCCTCGGCATCCGCATCTTCTCCAACGCGGCCGCGATCCGGCGCCATGTCTTCCGTGCCTGAGCCGCGCCGCGAGGAGGCGGTGGCGGAGGAGCCGGAGGCGGCGGCGGTCGGTCCGGCCGCCGGGAAGCGGGGCGGGGAACCTCGGGAGGCCGTCGGTGCCAAGGCGGCTGTGAAGCCCGCCGAGAAGGCCGTGGGTGCCCCCGGGCCGGAGGCGGACGGGGAGTCCGGTCCGGAAGGCTCGGAGGACCCGGCCGGGGCGGCCGGGGGGACCGCCGCCGAGAAGGCCCCGGAGGAGAAGTCTGACGCTAAGGCTGAGCTTGAGGCCGATCCGGCGCCCGAGCCGACGCTGCGGCTCACGAAGGTCGTCGGGCCGGCACCCGTGGCCGGGACGAAAGCCGGGACGAAGCCGGAGGCGAAGGCCGGGCCCGTCGCCGAGGCGAAGTCCGAGCCCGAGCCCGAGTCCGAGCCCGAGGTCGAGGTCGAGCCGGAAGCGGCGCCCGAGTCCGAGCCCGCTTCGGACCGGAACACCGGCCGGCGGCGGCTGAAGGCGGCGCTCTGGCCGCCGCGGCTGTCGCGCGGGCAGCTGGTGGTGGCGCTGCTGCTGTTCTCGCTCGGCCTGGGGCTGGCGATCCAGGTGCGGTCGACCAACGACCACCACAGCCAGCTGCGCGGGGCCCGTCAGGAGGACCTGGTGCGGATCCTCGACGAACTGGACAGCCGTCAGCAGCGTCTCCAGCAGGAGAAGGCGGAGCTGGAGCAGTCCCTGGCGAAGTTGGAGAACAGCTCCAACCAGGCCAAGGAGGCCCAGGAACAGACCAGGAAGAAGGTGACGGAGCTCGGTGTGCTCGCCGGTACCGTCAAAGCCACTGGTCCGGGCATCGTACTCACGGTCGATGATCCCCAAGGGCAGGTGAAGGCAGATATGCTGCTGGACACCCTGCAAGAACTTCGAGCGGCGGGGGCGGAGGCGATTCAGATCAACGACGTGCGCGTGGTGGTCAACACCTACTTCACCGACCTGTCGGGCGGTGGAGTGCAGATCGACGGGAAGAAGGTCTCGCAGCCCTACCGCTTCACGGTCGTGGGGAACCCGCAGGATCTGACACCCGCGCTGAACATCCCGGGAGGTGTCGTCCGCACGCTGGAGAGCCACCAGGCACGGGCGACGATCGCCCAGCAGCAGAAGGTGGTCGTCGACGCCCTCGTGGACCCGAAGTCGCCGCAGTACGCCAAGCCGGCTCCGAAGTGACGGGGCGCTCGACGAACGGCCCGTCAAGGGCGGGCGGCACCCGCCGGGGGACGCCGCCGTCACATGGGCGAGACTGGTTCGCACCAGTACGCTCCGGAGCAACAACCGCAGTACCGACCGCCGGGGTACCGCGCCGGCGATCCCGAGCCGCAACGACCGGGCTCGCAGCATGTCCGAGGTTCTCACCCTGCCCCGCGGGCGGGTCTGTCACACGCAAGGGGATTCGCCCGTGAGTTTCTTCTCGAAGTTGTTCGGTCGCAACAAGGGCCGTGACGCGGCCGCCGTCGAGGCGCCCACCGCGCGTCACCGCCGACCGGAGGACAAGCCCGCAGTGCCGGGCATGCGTCCGGCCCCCGAGGCCGCGCCGTACGCAGGTCAGCAGCTGTACCGGGACGGCGGCGCCGCCCAGTACGCGGGGAATCCGGCGGGCTACGGCGCGTCGGTTGACCCCTCCGGCGAGCCGCGCATAGGTTTCCCGTCAGGACCCTCAACCTCTGGTGGAGGGTTTACCCCGGATCCGTACGCCGGGCACAACCCGTCGGGTGTGCCGCGCCAGGAGGCTGTGAACATGGCTGGCCCCACTCCGTGCCCCAGGTGCGGCAACCAGAACCCGGCCTCGGCCCGGTTCTGTTCCAACTGCGGCACGGCGCTGCGCGGCGGCCTGCTCCCGGAGGGGGCGGCGGAGACCACGTCGACCATCTCCATCTCCGGCCTGGAGTCGTACGACCCCACCACCACGACCGGCACCGGCGCCACGCCGGCCCTGTCGGCCGAGGTGCTGTCGGCGATCGACGCGCTGCCGCCGGGCTCGGCCCTGCTGATCGTGCAGCGCGGTCCGAACTCCGGCAGCCGCTTCCTGCTGGACTCGGACATCACCACGGCGGGTCGTCACCCGCAGGGTGACATCTTCCTGGACGACGTCACGGTCTCGCGCCGCCACGTGGAGTTCCGCCGCACCCCGGCCGGCTTCAGCGTCGCGGACGTGGGCAGCCTCAACGGCACCTACGTGAACCGGGAGCGGATCGACGAGGTGTCGCTGAACAACGGCGACGAGGTGCAGATCGGGAAGTACCGGCTGGTGTTCTTCGCCGGCCACAACCGGGGGTACTGAAAGCGACGTCGGCAGGAGCCCGAGTGAATACGAATACCCCTTCCTCTTCTCTCGGGGCGGCCACCCCCACCCCGTCCGGTCCGCAGGCGGACCGCGGCGGGCGCGGGGTGGTCGCGGGCCCGCGGCAGCCGCTCCGGAGCGAGCGGCCCGCCGGGCGGCGGCGCGGCGGTGACGAACTGCTGAGTATCGGCGCGGTGCTGGCCTTCCTGCGCGACGACTTCCCCGAGGTGACCATCTCCAAGATCCGCTTCCTGGAGGCGGAGGGGCTGGTCGAGCCGCAGCGCACGCCCTCGGGGTACCGCAAGTTCAGCCCGGCCGACGTCGAGCGGCTGGCCTACGTCCTGCGCATGCAGCGGGACCACTACCTGCCGCTGCGGGTGATCCGGGAGCACCTGGACGCGATCGAGCGCGGCGAGAACCCTCCCGCGCTGCCCTCCGCCGCCGACACCCGGCCCGGGCCGCTGGAGGAGGCGGACCGGGAGCTGGTGGCCGCCGGCGAGGTGCCCTCCGGCGTCCGGCTGGGGCGTGCCGAACTGCTCGCGGCGGCCGAGGCGGGGGAACCCGAGCTGGCCGAGTGGGAGTCCTACGGGCTGGTCGCCGCGGGCCCGGACGGCGGCTACGACGGCGAGGCGCTCCAGGTGGCCCGACTGGTCGCGGAGCTCGGCCGGTACGGCCTGGAGCCCCGGCACCTGCGCGCCATGAAGGCCGCGGCGGACCGCGAGATCGCGCTGGTGGAGCAGGTGGTGGCGCCGCTGCGCCGGCACCGGAACCCGCAGACCAGGGCGCACGCGGAGGCCACCGCCCGGGAACTCGCGACCCTGTCGGTGCGGCTGCATGCGGCGATGGTCCAGGCCGGTCTGCGGTCCCGCGGATAGCGGCCGTGGTATTCCGGCTGCACCGGCTGCACCGCGCTGACCAGCGGCGACTGCTCTGCGCTTTCATATCCGGGAGCGGAGCCATAGGGTTGCGTGTGTGAATGAGCTCGACGTCGTGGGTGTCCGAGTGGAGATGCCTTCCAACCAGCCGATCGTGCTGCTGCGGGAGGTCGGGGGCGATCGCTACCTGCCGATCTGGATCGGCCCCGGCGAGGCGACCGCGATCGCCTTCGCCCAGCAAGGCATGACGCCGGTGCGCCCGTTGACGCACGACCTCTTCAAGGACGTCCTGGAGGCGCTCGGCCAGCAGCTCACCGAGGTCCGGATCACCGACCTGCGGGAGGGCGTTTTCTACGCCGAGCTGGTCTTCTCCGGCGGGGTCGAGGTGAGCGCCCGGCCGTCCGACGCCATAGCGCTGGCGCTGCGCACCGGCACGCCGATCTACGGGAGCGAGGAGGTGCTCGCGGAGGCGGGCATCGCGATCCCGGACGAGCAGGAGGACGAGGTCGAGAAGTTCCGCGAGTTCCTCGACCAGGTGTCGCCCGAGGACTTCGGGGGCAGCGGCCCGCAGTAGCGGGGACCGGCCGTGCGGCCATGTGGCCGACCGTTTTGCCAAAAACCGTCCATCTACCCACACTAGGGGCACGAAAAACCACTCTCCTGAGTGATGTGGTTTGTCTGACCCGGCGTGGCGATCGTTGACGGGTCATAGGGGACTGCCTACCGTCAGGAGTGGCTGTCCGGGTGGCCGATGCCCGCAGTCGGGTTGCCCGCAGCACAAGTGGACGGAGGCAGGCATGAGCAGCACCGGCGATGACGCGGCCGTGGGAGGCCGGTGCGCCGTGCACATGCCGCGCACCGCTCGCACCGTCACGGATCTCCCCCGGATGAGCAGGTTCCCGGCCGTGCAACCGGGCCAGCCGGCCATCGAGCGGCTGGCCCCGACGTCCGACCTGCTCGGCTTCCGCGGCCCGACGGCCTGTGCGGCGGCCGGCATCACCTACCGCCAGCTGGACTACTGGGCCCGTACCGGACTGCTGGAGCCCAGCGTCCGCACCGCGTACCCGTCGACCAGCCAGCGGCTCTACAGCTTCCGCGACATCCTGCTGCTGAAGATCGTGAAGCGGCTGCTCGACGCGGGCGTCTCGCTGCAGAACATCAGGGTGGCGGTCGCCCACCTCCAGGCCGCCGACCAGGCCGACCTGGCCGGGCTGACGCTGATGTGCGACGGCGCGACGGTGTACGAGTGCACCACGCCGCAACAGGTGGTGGACCTGCTGAAGGGCGGTCAAGGAGTCTTCGGCATCGCGGTGGGAGCGGTCTGGCGGGAGCTGGAGCTCACCCTCGGCCGGCTGCACGCCGAGCGCACCGACACCGGCGAGACCCTGGTCGGGCACGACCCGGCCGACGAGCTGGCCCAGCGGCGCAACCGGGCGGTCTGAGCAGGCGTTCGACGGGGCCGCGGGCCCGGACGGGGAACCGTTCGGACCCGCGGCCTCGTCGTGTTGCCTGGTTGACGGGATCGAGGGAGGGCACGTGGAGGTCGGCACCGGAATATCGGGGCTGCTGCGGCGCAGGGCCGGGCTGCTGAGGACGCGGCTGCGGCAGCGGCGGACGCAGCGCAGGGTGTTCCAGGTCGGAACGGTGCTCTGCTCGCTCGCGCTGGCGCCGAGCGCCTGGGTGTGGTTCGCCGCCGGGGACCGGGTGGGCACGGTGGAGAGCGCACCTTCCGCGCCGGTCGCCGTGGTCTTCGGCGCCGGGCTGTACCAGGGCAAGCCCTCCGCGTACCTGGAGCACCGGCTGGTCGCGGCGGTGGACCTGTACCGGGAGGGGAAGGTGCAGGCGATCCTGGTGACCGGGGACAACGGGCGGGTCGAGTACGACGAGCCCGACGCGATGTACACCTACCTGACCGAGCACGGGGTGCCCGGGGACCGGGTGGTCCGCGACTACGCGGGCTTCGACACCTGGGACTCCTGCACCCGGGCGCGCCGGATCTTCGGGGTGGACCACGCGGTGCTGGTCAGCCAGGACTTCCACGTCCGCCGCGCGCTGGCCCTGTGCGAGGCGGCGGGCATCCGCTCCTACGCCGTCGGCGTGCCGGAACTGCACGACGCGACCTGGCTGTACGGCGGGCTGCGGGAGGTCGCCGGGGCGGGCAAGGCGGCGGCCAACGCCTGGCTGCGGCCGGACCCGCTGTTCCTGGGGCCCCAGGAGGACGGCATCCCGAAGGCGCTGGCGGAGGCGGCGAAGCGGTAGCCCCCAAGCGCGGGCCGTCCGGCCGGGTTCGCACGCACTGTCGGACCCGTACGCGATGATCGGCGGGTGCGATCTCTGCCGAGCATCATCCACCTCGACATGGACGCCTTCTTCGCGGCGGTGGAGCAGGCGGCCAAGCCGAGCCTGCGCGGCAAGCCGGTGGTCGTCGGCGGGCTCGGCGGACGCGGGGTGGTCTCCACGGCCTCGTACGAGGCACGCAGGTTCGGGGTGCACTCGGCGATGCCGATGGCGCAGGCGCGCCGGCTCTGCCCCAACGCCGCTTTCCTGTCGGGGCGGTTCGAGGCCTACCGGCAGAACAGCGAGATCGTGATGGGGCTGCTGCGGCAGCTCTCCCCACTGGTGCAGCCGCTCAGCCTGGACGAGGCCTTCGTGGACCTGGAGGCCGGTCCGTACGGACCGGCGCTGCTGGAGGCCGACCACGAGACCGGCGAGCGGCTGGTGCTGGCGCTGGCGGAGGACCTGCGGGCGGACATCCAGCGGCTGACCGGGCTGACCGGATCGGTCGGGGCGGCCGGGTCCAAGCTGATGGCCAAGATCGCCTCCGAGCAGGCCAAACCGGACGGGCTGGTGATGGTCGAGCCCGGGCAGGAGCGGGCCGTGCTCGGCCCGATGCCGGTGCGGGCGCTGCCCGGGATCGGGCCGGCCACCGAGCAGGTGCTGCGCCGGGCCGGGCTGAACACCGTGGCCGACCTCGCGGAGGCGGGGGAGGCGGAGCTGGTGCAGCTGGTCGGGCGGGCGCACGGCGCGGGGATCTTCCAGATGTCCACGGGGCTGGACGAACGGCCGGTGATCGCCGACCAGGACGCCAAGTCCGTGTCGGTGGAGGACACCTACGAGGTGGACCTGGCCGACCGGGAGCGGGTGCTGCGCGAGGTGGAGGCGCTGGCCGGGCGGTGTGTGCGGCGGCTGCGGGCGGCCGGGCGCTCCGGCCGGACGGTGGTGCTCAAGGTCCGGCGGTTCGACTTCTCGACGCTGACCCGCTCGGAGACGCTGGGCGGGCCCACCGACGACGAGACGGTGATCACCGCGACCGCGCGCCGGCTGGCCGAGCAGGTCGACATCACCGGCGGGGTCCGGCTGCTCGGCGTGGGCGTCGCCCAACTCGCCGACTACACCCAGGAGGACCTGTTCGCCCAGGCGCTGCGGGAGGAGGCCGCGGAGCACGCGGAGGCGGCGGCCGAGACCGAGGAGGCCGCGGAGGAGCCGGAGGCCGTCGTGGTGCGGCGCTGGATGCCCGGGCAGGACGTCCGGCACGCGGAGTACGGACCGGGCTGGGTGCAGGGCAGCGGCGTCGGGAGGGTCACCGTACGGTTCGAGACGCCGTGGAGCGAGCGTGGGCGGGTGCGGACCTTCGCGGTGGACGACCCGGCGCTCGAACCCTCCCGGCCGCTGCCGCTGCGCCGGGACGAGGGGGCGGACGGAGCGCCGGACGAGGGCGGAGGTCCGGCGGAGAGCGCCTGAAACACGAAGCGGCCCCACCCGGTGGGGGAGTACCGGGTGGGGCCGATCACCGTGCCGGACCCGTACGTTCGTGATGCCCTCGCGACGTACGGAGGCCGGGGCCCCGCGCCCTGTCCCTGAGCGCGGGGGCCGGACGCCCTGTCAGGCGTCGGTCTTGACCAGCTCGGGGCTGGAGTCCTGCTGGGCCGCACCGCCGGCGACCGTCGCGGTGGCGGCCGCGGTGGCGCCGCGGATCAGGAACGGGACGACGCCGGCGACGGCGCAGACCACGGCTGCCGTCCAGAACGCGTGCTTGTAGGCGTCCAGGGTGGGCAGGGAGAGCGGGATCTGCGGCGGCAGCTTCATGGTGTCGCCGGTCAGGATGGCGGCCATGACGGCGGTGCCGATCGCGCCACCGACCGTGCGCAGCACGGAGTTCATGCCGTTGGCGATGCCGCTCTGCTCGACCGGGACGGCGCCGTTGATGTAGGCCGGCATCGCGGCGAAGGCGAGGCCGACGCCGAGACCGAAGATCGCCGAGGCGGTGTAGATGTCGCCCTCGTGCCCGTGGCGCACGGCCAGGTAGGCCATCGCGACGGCTCCGAGGACGCCACCGAGGACCAGCGGCAGACGCGGGCCGCGACGGGCGATCAGCAGGGCGCCGACCGGGGCGGCGACCATCGAGCCGATCGCGGACGGCAGCAGCAGGAGGCCGGCGTGCAGCACGCTGGCGGTGAAGCCGTAGTGGGTCAGCTTCTCCGGGGTCTGGGCGAAGTTGCTGATGACCATGAAGGAGCCGTACATGCCGAAGCCGATGAGCAGGCCGGCCACGTTGGTGAAGGCGACGGCCGGACGGGCCATCATCTTCATGTCCACGAGCGGGTGCGCGACCTTGGTCTCGATGATGCCCCAGACCAGGGCGACCACGGCGGCGACGGCGAACAGGCCGAGCGTCTTGTTCGAGGTCCAGCCCCAGTGGTTGCCCTGGCTGACCGCGACCAGCAGCGCGGAGAGCCAGCCGGCCAGGGTGAGGGCGCCGAGCGGGTCGGCGCCGCCCTCCTTGTCGGTGACCGGGTCGGTCGGGACGCGGAAGGCGACCAGGGCGATCGCGATCAGGCCGAAGACCAGGCCCATCCAGAAGATCGACTTGTAGTCCCAGTGCTCCAGCAGGAGGCCGGTGGCGACCAGGCCGAGGCCGGAGCCGACGCCCATCGAGGCGCTGATGGCGGCGACGCCGCCGGTCACCTTCCGCTTGGGCAGCTCGTCCCGGACGATGCTGATCGCCAGCGGCAGGACGCCACCGCCGGCGCCCTGGAGGACACGGGCGACGACCAGCCAGGTGAAGGAGTGGGTGCTGACCGCCAGTGCCGAACCGGCGACCAGGCCGGCCAGCGAGATCAGCAGCATCGGCTTGCGGCCCCGGAGGTCGCCGAAGCGGCCCAGGAGGGGAGTCAGCACGGCTGCGGAGAGCAGGTTGGCGGTCATCAGCCAGGTGATGCTGGAGGCGGAGACGCTCAGTTCCTTGGCCAGCGAGGGCAGGATCGGGACGACCGCGGTCTGCACCACGCTGAACGACAGCATCGCCAGGATGAGGGCCGGCAGGACCCGGGCGCTGCTCTGCTTCTCGGCCGCGGTGGTGGGCTGTGGTGCCTCACTCACGGTTGCTTCCTCCCGTACATAGTGAATGAACTGAAGCAACCATGCAGGGAGATACTTCAGAGTGTCAAATATCGAGCGGTTAAGCTTTGCAAAACCCAACGGGTGGGGACGGCTACTCGGGTGTTGGGGGCGCCCTACCCGGCCCCCGGACACCGTCCGGGGCCCTGTTCGCGGGCGCTGCCCCCGCGGTCAGACGCCCGGCCGCAGGCCGGCCGGGCGGGGCGCCTCGTGGGCCATGTCACGGGCCACGCCGGGGGACGCGGTGGAGGGCGAGGCGGTGGCGTCGTGGACCTCGACGTTCTCGCGGCGGAGTTCCTCCCGGACCACCTCCTCGGTCGTGTACCGCTCGACGATCAGGCGGACCCGCTCGACGGGGGCGAGGTACTTGCGCACCACCGCGCGTTCCTCGCGGAGGGTCACCTCCTCGACGGCCTCGGAGATCTCCTTCTCGGTGAGCGTGGCGCGTTCGGCGTCGCTGATCGGCGTCCGCTCGACCCGGACGCGCTCGCGGACCACCGGGATGCGGCGCTCCACCTGTTCGGTCGTCACGTACTTGCGCAGCTTCGCGGTGCCGAGGGTGTGCCACTCGGTGGTGATCTCCAGTCGCTCCTCCCGGCAGGTGATCTCGACCGGGCTGCTGGGGGCGGACGAGGAGGCGTCGGCGTTCGCGGCGGCGGTGACGGTCGCGGCCGCGGTGGCCACCGGGGCTCGCGTGGGGACGGGCGTGGCGGCGGGCTGCGGCTTCGGCTCCACGACGGGGGCGGCGGGGGCGGCGGCGGCGGCGGGTGCGGCGAAGCCGGGCCCGGCCGGCGGGGGGGCCATGGGGGCCGCGGGGGTGCTGAGGGTCCGCATGTCGGCCTCCGGGGCGGTCCTGGTGGTGTCGGCGGCAACGGGGGCTGCGGCAACGGGGGGCCTGGCCGGTGCGGGCTCGGGGGAGTGCTCGGGCGACCGCTCGGGTGACCGCTCGGGGGTGTGGAAGGTGAGCGACTTGGCCGGGGCCGCCGCGGTCGTCGTGGCGGCGGCCGCCGCCGTGGTGCCGAAGTCGAGGTCGGGCTGCCTGGGCCGGCTCCCGTTCTCGCCGTTCGGGCGGCTGTCCATCGGGGTGTCGAGGCCGTAGTAGCGGTAGAGCTGGAGCTCCTGGGCGGGGGACAGGTGCTGGCCGACGCCGAAGTCCGGCGACTCCTTCACCAGCGACTTGTCGTACGGCACCCGGAGCTCGTCGCCGGCGAACTCGCTCGTGGTCAGCGGGACGAAGGCGTCCCGGCCGAAGATGCCGGTCCGGACCGCGGCCCACCCGGGCCGGCCGGTGGCGTCGTCCAGGTAGACCTCGTCGACCGTGCCGATCTTGTCTCCGTTGCGGTCGACGGCTTTGTGGCCGATGAGGTCCCGGGGGTCGATGTCCGTCTGCACTTCTTTCCTCCCGCGCGCTGAACCTGCGGAACTCCCGCAGGAAGGCGGCCGGAGCACCCGATTCCGTCCGCCACTTCACACCAAAAGCCATGAATCGGACGATCGCGACCCCGCGTGCGCCGTACGGGGTTGGCACTGGACCGTCCGGGGGACGCGCGTAGACCTCCAGTGACCAGACACACCCGTGATCGGGGGGCCTCCCGCTGGTACCCTGGGCGGCGACCGCAGAGCCCGCTCGGGAGAGTCTCCGATCACGAAAACCGCTGGTCGGAGCGCCGAAGGAGCAACTCCTCCCCGGAATCTCTCAGGCATCCGTACCGTGTGGGGTAGGTCACTCTGGAAAGCAGGGCAGGAGCGTCGGCACGGAAGCCGGCGATCACCACCCTCACCGACGGTGCAAGCCGGCGGAGCGCCCACAGTGCTCCGTGCGGGTGAAGCTCTCAGGTCCCGATGACAGAGGGGGAGGCCTGTTGGGTCCGCGCGCCCAGGCTCGTCCGCTGCCCGCAGCGGTGGGGCCGGCCGGCGTGCGTACCCCCGCCGGTCCGTGACCAGGAGGCCTCGACCACCATGAACGCCCAGCCGAACGCGGGACGCCCCACCGGCGCCTCGACCCTCACCGAGCTTGAGCTGGCCAGCCCCTTCGAGAACCGCCACATCGGCCCCGACGCCGCCGCGCAGGAGAAGATGCTGGCGTCCGTCGGCTACGGCTCGCTGGACGAGCTCGCCGGGACCGCGGTGCCCGAGGCGATCCGCTCCATCACCGCCCTGGACCTGCCCACGGGCCGGTCCGAGGCCCAGGTCCTCGCCGAACTGCGCGAGCTGGCCGGCCGCAACCAGGTGCTCCAGCCGATGATCGGCCTGGGCTACTACGGCACCTTCACCCCGCCGGTGATCCTGCGCAACGTCATGGAGAACCCGGCCTGGTACACCGCCTACACCCCGTACCAGCCGGAGATCTCGCAGGGGCGCCTTGAGGCGCTGCTGAACTTCCAGACCCTGGTCTCCGACCTGACCGGCCTGCCGACCTCCGGCTCCTCCCTGCTGGACGAGGGCACCGCGGCCGCCGAGGCGATGGCGCTGGCCCGCCGCGTCACCAAGGTCAAGGGCGGCGTCTTCCTGGTCGACGCCGAGACCCTGCCGCAGACCGTCGCGGTGATCAACACCCGCGCCGTGCCGACCGGCGTCGAGGTCGTCGTCGCCGACCTGTCCGAGGGCATCCCGGCCGAGATCGCCGAGCGCGGCGTCTTCGGCGTGCTGCTCCAGTACCCGGGTGCCACCGGCGTGGTCCGCGACCTCACCCCGGTGATCGAGCAGGCGCACGGCCTGGGCGCGATCGTCGCCGTCGCCGCCGACCTGCTCGCGCTGACCCTGCTCAAGTCCCCGGGCTCGCTGGGCGCCGACATCGCCTGCGGCACCTCGCAGCGCTTCGGCGTGCCGATGGGCTTCGGCGGCCCGCACGCCGGCTACCTGTCGGTGCGCGCCGAGTACGCCCGCTCGCTGCCCGGCCGCCTGGTCGGCGTCTCCGTCGACGTCGACGGCAACCGCGCCTACCGCCTGGCGCTGCAGACCCGCGAGCAGCACATCCGCCGCGAGAAGGCCACCAGCAACATCTGCACCGCCCAGGTGCTGCTCGCCGTGATGGCCTCGATGTACGCCGTCTACCACGGCCCCGACGGCCTGGCCGACATCGCCCGCCGCACCCACCGCTACGCCGCCGCCCTCGCCGAGGGCCTGCGGGCCGGCGGCGTCGAGCTGCTGCACGGCGAGTTCTTCGACACCGTCACCGCCGTCGTCCCGGGCCGCGCCGCCGAGATCGCCGCCGCCGCCCGTGCCAACGGCATCAACGTGTTCCAGGACGGCGCGGACCGGATCTCCGTCTCCACCGACGAGACCACCACCCGCGAGCACCTGGCCGGCGTCTGGGCCGCGTTCGGCGTCGAGCCGGTCGAGGTCCCCGAGACCGCCGACGCGCTGCCCGCCGCGCTGCTGCGCGAGGACGAGTACCTGACCCACCCGGTCTTCCACAGCCACCGCTCGGAGACCGCCATGCTGCGCTACCTGCGCCGCCTGTCGGACCGGGACTACGCGCTGGACCGCGGCATGATCCCGCTGGGCTCCTGCACCATGAAGCTCAACGCGACCACCGAGATGGAGGCGGTGACCTGGCCGGAGTTCGGCCAGCTGCACCCCTTCGCGCCGATCGACCAGGCCCAGGGCTACCTCACCCTGATCCGCCAGCTGGAGCAGCAGCTGGTCGAGGTGACCGGCTACGACGCCGTCTCGATCCAGCCGAACGCCGGCTCGCAGGGCGAGCTGGCCGGCCTGCTGGCCGTCCGCGCCTACCACCACGCCAACGGTGACACCCAGCGTGACGTCTGCCTGATCCCGTCCTCCGCGCACGGCACCAACGCGGCCTCCGCCGTGATGGCCGGCATGCGGGTGGTCGTGGTGAAGACCCTGGTCGACGGCGACGTGGACGTCGAGGACCTGAAGGCCAAGATCGAGCAGCACCGCGACAACCTGTCGGTGCTGATGGTCACCTACCCGTCCACCCACGGCGTGTACGAGACCCAGATCACCGACATCTGCGCCCTGGTGCACGAGGCCGGCGGCCAGGTGTACGTGGACGGCGCCAACCTGAACGCTCTGGTCGGCCTCGCCAAGCCGGGCAAGTTCGGCGCGGACGTCTCCCACCTGAACCTGCACAAGACCTTCTGCATCCCGCACGGCGGCGGCGGCCCGGGCGTCGGCCCGGTCGCGGTGCGCGCCCACCTGGCGCCGTACCTGCCGAACCACCCGCTGCAGGCGGAGGCCGGCCCGGCCACCGGCGTGGGCCCGATCTCGGCCGCGCCGTGGGGCTCGGCGGCCATCCTGCCGATCTCCTGGGCGTACGTCCGGCTGATGGGCGGCGAGGGCCTCAAGCGCGCGACCCAGGTCGCGGTGCTGAACGCCAACTACATCGCCAAGCGCCTGGCGCCGCACTTCCCGGTGCTCTACACCGGCCCGGGCGGGCTGGTCGCGCACGAGTGCATCATCGACCTGCGCCCGCTGACCAAGGAGACGGGCGTGACGGTGGACGACATCGCCAAGCGCCTGATCGACTACGGCTTCCACGCGCCGACGATGTCCTTCCCGGTGGCCGGCACGCTGATGATCGAGCCGACCGAGTCCGAGGACCTGTACGAGATCGACCGGTTCTGCGACGCGATGATCACCATCCGGGCCGAGATCGACAAGGTCGGCTCGGGCGAGTGGGCGGCCGACGACAACCCGCTGCGCAACGCCCCGCACACCGCCGCCACGCTGGCCGGCGACTGGGCGCACGGCTACTCGCGGCAGGAGGCGGTCTTCCCGGCCGGCGTGAACCCGGCGGACAAGTACTGGCCGCCGGTGAGCCGGATCGACGGCGCGTACGGCGACCGCAACCTGGTCTGCTCCTGCCCGCCGCTGGACGAGTACGGCGTCTGACCGGACCGGGCCCCTGGAGGTCCGACCCGCACGACAGGGCCCCGGCGGAGTTTCCGCCGGGGCCCTGCCCGTGGTGCCGTCGAGTCGGCGGCTGCCCCCGCCGTACGGCCGTACGGGTGGTCAGGCCGCGTGGGCGACGGGGCGGCGCGGGGCGATCACCCGGCCGTCGGGCAGCAGCTCTCCGGTGTCCTCGAACAGGACGACGCCGTTGCAGAGCAGGCTCCAGCCCTGCTCCGGATGACGGGCCACCGACGCGGCCGCCTCGCGGTCCTCGGACTCGGCCGATGGGCACTCAGGACGGTGCTGGCACATACGCGTACCCTCGCTTCGCTCTGCGATCCTCCCCGTGGTGCGGTCGCCGGAGGCCGTGCCGTCCGGAACCGCCGCGGTGGTCGGATCCTGTCCGCACGCCGGCCTAGTGTGGACCGGCGTTCAAGTGGGTAGGACAGGGGGTCCTTCCACGCTGGTTCCCAGTGTCGGCATCCCGGGACCCGCGCGCAGGGATTTCGTGACATGCGCCACAACTCCCGGGTAGAGATCACCCGTTCAGGTGGGGCCGACGGGAAAAGGCGCACCAGCGGGTCAGTCGGGGCATGGCCCGATGAGGCCATGCCGGATGACCCGGACGGGTGGTCGCCGTTCGGGTGAGGAGTCGCGGGGGCGGGTGTGCCGGCGGGGCCGGGGACCGCGGGGCGCCGTGCGGGCGCGCGGGTACGGCCTCGGGCCGCCGGGCGGGTGGGCCCGGCGGCCCGAGGGGGCGTCGGTGGGTCAGGAGGAGCCGAGCAGCAGCGGCCTGGCGAGCGGGGTGCGGGCGAGCAGCGGCAGCAGTTCGGCGGCCGGGCGGGCGCGGTGCGCGGTGACGCCGAGCGGGGCCGGGGCCAGCGGGATCAGCAGGTCGGCGGCCGGGTCGCCGTCGGGGCTGTGCAGCCACAGCGCCGTGGCGTACTGGCCGGGGAAGGTCAGCAGCCGGGGCTGTTGGCGGGTCCGGGAGGTCTGGGCGAGCTGCCAGGCCTCGCGCAGCGCCCGGACCGTCGAGTCGAGGTAGGGGCCCGCGGTGAAGTGGGAGAAGGTGTGGCCCTCGGTGCTCTGCACCACCTCGGCGGCGGCGGCCACCTCGGCGCCGTCCTTGATCAGGAAGCGCCAGCCGGTGCGGCGGGCGGCCGGGAGCTCCGGGCGCCCGCCGGTCAGGACGTGCACCGCGAGAGGGTGGGCGGGGAGCAGCGGGCCGGTCGGATGACGCAGTGCTGCGGCGGCGGGCTGGCGCAGCGCGGTCTCCGAGTCGAGCGCGCCCAGGACGGCGCGCAGTGCGCTCGGCGGGGGCTGGGGGGGTTGCAGAGTCATGGCGGGGTCCGCCTCTCCAAGCGAGATCGGCGTGCGAGTGCGGCATACCGGCGTGGCGGGCGACGCGTCTTCGGTGACGGGGGCCCGGCCGTGTCCGGTTGTGCAGGATCGCGGTGCCGGCGCGGTCGCCGCCGTCGACGAGGGCCTTCGGGGCGAGGCGGACCGGCCGGAGCGCTGTACCAATTCGAACAGATGCACAGGGTGATCTGTTTATCACAGGCTGTGGTGCCGGGCAAGTCTACAGTTCTTCTGATTTTCCATCAGATGCCTTGCAATGCAAGCCAGTAAGCGCATTCGGGTATCGATCTTCGAGGTGGGCATGCTGCTTGCACGGTCGGTCGACCGGGTGCTCGACGGGGTGGCTCTGGAGGAGGGGACCGTGGGCGAGAAGGTCGTGGCGACTCGTGCGGAACTGGCGGACCGGCAGCTGTACCGGCGCAAGCTCCACGCGTGTCTCGAAGCGCTCGGACGGATGCTCCGCGAGGACCGCTTCGACCGGCCGCGGGCGGTGATGGGCCTGGAGATCGAGCTCAACCTGGCCGACGAGCAGGGCCTGCCGGCCATGAACAACGCGCAGGTGCTGAGCGCGATCGGCTCCAGCGACTTCCAGACCGAACTGGGCCGTTTCAACATCGAGGTCAACATCACGCCGCACCGGCTCTGCGGGCACGTCTTCGAGGAACTGCGCGAGGAGATCGACACCGGGCTGCGCTACGCCGACCGGCGGGCGGCCGAGGCGGGCGCCCGGATCGTCATGGTGGGCATCCTGCCGACCCTGGAACACGCCCACACCGGGCTCGACGCGATGAGCCACAACCAGCGGTACAGCCTGCTCAGCGACCAGATCCTGGCCGCCCGCGGCGAGGACATCGCCCTGGACATCGAGGGGGTCGAGCGCCTCCAGCTGGAGTCGATCACCATGGTGGCCGAGGCCGCCGCCACCTCGCTCCAGCTGCACCTCCAGGTGACCCCGGAGCGGTTCTCCTCGGTGTGGAACGCGGCCCAGGCGATCTGCGGGCCGCAGCTCGCGCTCGGCGCCAACTCGCCGTTCCTGTTCGGGCGGGAGCTGTGGCGGGAGACCCGTCCGGTGCTCTTCCAGCAGGCCTGCGACACCCGTACGGCGGAGCTCAAGGCGCAGGGCGTGCGCCCCATCACCTGGTTCGGCGAGCGCTGGGTGGACTCGGCGTACGACCTGTTCGAGGAGAACCTGCGGTACTTCCCCGCGCTGCTGCCGATCTGCGACGACGAGGACCCGCTGAAGGTGCTGGCCTCCGGCGGCGCGCCCAGGCTCGCCGAGATGCGGCTGCACAACGGCACCATCTACCGCTGGAACCGCCCGGTGTACGACATCGCGGGCGGGGTGGCGCACCTGCGGGTGGAGAACCGGGCCCTGCCGGCCGGGCCCACGGTGGCCGACACACTGGCCAACGCCGCCTTCTACTACGGGCTGGTGCGGGTGCTCGCCGAGCAGCCCCGGCCGATCTGGACCCGGCTCCCGTTCGAACGGGCGGACGAGAACTTCCAGCAGGGCGCCCGGTACGGCATCGACGCGGTGTTCCAGTGGCCGCGCTCCGGGCGGGCCGGGCGCGGCGGCGGGCTGCAGACCGTGTCCGCCGTCGACCTGGTGCTGAACGAGCTGCTGCCGATGGCCCACCAGGGCCTCGACGAGTGGGGCGTGGAGCCCGCAGACCGGGACCGCTACCTGGGCATCATCGAGCAGCGCTGCCTGCGCCGCGCCAACGGCGCGTCCTGGCAGGTCGCGACCTTCCACCGGCTGCGCGAGCAGTACGGGATGGACCGGCCGGCCGCGCTCGCGGCGATGACCAGGCGCTACGCCGAACACATGCGCGGCGGGGAGCCGGTGCACACCTGGCCGGTGGGCTGATCCCCCGGAACCCGCCTCCCCGCCGGGGCGTTCCGGGGGTTGTGTCAGGATGATCGCTCCGGCGGTCGGCCGACGGCCGGAGCGACCGCCCCTCCGCTGGAGCCCCCGTGACCACCGTCCCGACCGCGCCGGAGACCGCGAAGCCCACCCGTCGGCTGCTCGGCGCGGAACTGCTGATCGTCCTCGGCCTCTCCCTCGGGGCCAGCGGGATCAGCGCGCTGATCAGCTTCACCGGCTCGCTCACCGAACCGCTCGAGCTCGGCCAGCAGGTCGCCACGCTGAACGGCTCGCGGGCGCCCGGGCGGCCCTGGCTGGACCTCGTCTGGCAGCTGTACTACATCGGGCGCGGGCTGATGCCGGTGGTGCTGGTCGGCTACCTGCTGGTGCGCGAGGGCGTCGCGCTGCGGGCGCTGGGCTTCGACCTCGGGCAGAAGCTGCGCGACCTGGGTCGGGGCGCCGCCGTCGCGGCCGCGATCGGCGGGTCGGGGCTGGCGCTCTACCTGGCCTCGCAGGCGGCCGGGTACAACCTCACGGTGGCGCCGTCCGGGCTGCCGGACGTGTGGTGGCGGGTACCGGTGCTGCTGCTGTCGGCCTGGCAGAACGCCGTCCTGGAGGAGGTCGTCGTCCTCGGCTACCTGCTGCGCCGGGTGGGGCAGTTGGGGTGGTCGTGGCCCGCCGCGGTGGCGGCGAGTTCGGTGCTGCGCGGCTCGTACCACCTGTACCAGGGGGTCGGCGGGCTGATCGGCAACATGGTGATGGGCGTGGTGTTCTGCCTGCTGTACCGGCGCTGGGGGCGGGTGATGCCGCTGGTGGTGGCGCACGCGCTGATCGACACCGTGGCCTTCGTCGGGTACGCCCTGCTGGCCGGGCACGTCACCTGGCTTCCGACCCCTTGAGCGAGAGCGCCTGGCCGCGCGGCGGACGGGCGAGCAGCCGGTCGACGTGCCGGCGTTCCAGGCCCTGGCCGGGATCGATGGGCAGCAGCAGGCGGTCCCGGCGCCACTGGGAGCGGCGGACCAGCCGCGGCGGGATGACGTCGTCCACCCAGGCGAACGGTCGGCCGTCGGCGTAGCGCAGCAGCGGGGCCCACTTGGCGGCGGAGAACAGCTCCATCAGCGGGACGCGCGGGTCGCCGGGCTGCGGGACGTAGCCGGTGAAGGTGACCACGGGGAGCGGGTCCAGGCCGACCGCGGGGGCGATGTGGGTGTTGGCGTGCTCCTCCCAGGTGGTGGCCCAGACCAGGTCGTACGTTCCGGCGAGCTCGCGCAGCCAGGCGCCGTGCCGGGCGGACAGCAGGACGGTGTAGCCGAACAGGGTGTGGGCGTCGAACCCGGCGTCCGGGTGCGGGCAGACCGGGTTCAGGACGCCGTCGACGTCCAGGAACAGCAGTGGCTTCGGCACCGGTGGCCCCTCGGATGCGGTGGTGTTTCCTGCCTGTTCGGACGACCCTCGCACACCTCCGGTTGCCCGCGGGCGGGCGCACCCGGGGCGCACGGGGCGCTCACGGGGTGGGCGCGGGCTCGCCGACGGGCACCGGTGCGTCCGACGTGCTCCGACGGCTCAGCCTGCGGACCTGCGGGTCCAGCAGGACGACCGCGCTGAGCACCAGACAGGCGACGGCGCACGCCCAGAGCGCGCCGGACAGGCCGAGCGCCACGGCCGCGGGGCCGGCCAGCGCCGTGCCGACCGGGGCCAGCGAGTAGGAGCCGAGTTCGTCGTAAGCGGACACCCGGGAGAACATCTCCTCGGGTATCTCCTGCTGGAGCGCGACCATCCAGTTGACGCTGAAGACGGTGACGCCGACGCCGGACAGGAACATCGCGACGACCAGCAGCGGCAGCGGCACCTCGGCGGCGAGGGCCACGGCGGGCACGCCGAACAGGAAGACCCCCCAGTTGCCGACCAGCAGGATCCGGCGGGGCCGCCAGCGGGTCATCAACACGCCGGCGGCCACCAGGCCGACGCCGTAGGCGGACATCGCCAGGCCCCAGGCGCCCGCGCCGCCGAGCCGCTCCTTGGCGGCGGTCGGCCCGTACACCGACTCCACCGCGTTGATGCAGGCGACCAGCACGGAGAACTGGAGCACGATCACCCAGAGCCAGCGGCGGGAGGCGAACTCCCGCCAGCCCTCGCGCAGATCGCGCAGCATGCTGCTGCCGGTCGATGCGGGGCCCTGCTCCGGCTCCAGGAAGAAGCGGAGGACGGCGGCGGCCAGGAAGCACAGCGCGTCCAGCGCGAGCACCCAGCCGGGGCCGACGGCGGCGGTGAGGGCGCCGCCGAGGGCGGCACCGCCGATCTGGGAGGCGTTGAGGCCCATCCGGAAGACCGCGAAGGCGCGGGCGGCGTGCTCCTGCGGGACGGCCTGCATGATCATGCCGCCGGAGGCGGGGGAGTAGAGGGCGTAGCCGGCCCCGCCGGCCGCGGAGAGCGCCAGCATCTGCCAGAGCCGGACCTCCCCGGTCAGCACCAGGGCGGCCAGGACGGCCTGGGAGACCCCGCTGAACACGTTGGCGGCGACCATGATCAGGTGGCGCGGCAGCCGGTCGGCGAGGGTGCCGCCGACCACCATGAGCAGCACGGTGGGCACCAGCCGGGCGGCGGTGACGTAGCCGACCTCGGTGGTGGTGCCGCCGGTGCCGAGCACGGCGAAGGCGGTGGCGATGGGGGCGCCGGCGTTGCCGAGGCCGCTGATCACGGTGGCGGCGGTCTGGACGCGGAAGTTACGGCTCGCCCAGGCGAAGCGGCGTGGGGACGGGAGTGGGGTCGGCACCCGGAGACTATGCCGTGGGGCTGTACGGGTGTCCATCCGGTTTACCCGCCCGGACGCCCGGAGCGCGGGGTTTCGGCCGAGGGTCCCATCGGCCGAGGTGGCCCCCTCAGCCGAGGTGGCCCCAGAGGAAGGTGAGGGTCCGGCGCCAGGCGATCCGGGCCTGGAGCGGGTCGTGGGTGCCGATCAGGTTCTCGTCGTTCATGAAGGCGTGCCCGGCCGGGTAGAAGTGGATCTCCGGGCGGACGTCGGTGGCCTCGCCGATCCGGATCGCCGCCTCGTCCACCGCGGCCATCGGGATCGAGCCGTCCAACTCGCCGAAGTGGCCGAGCACATGGGCGGTCAGTCCGCGGTAGTCGAAGTCCGGATCGGGCGGCAGGCCGTAGAACGGGACCACGGCGGCCACCTTGTCGCCGGCCCGGGCGGCCAGCAGCAGGGCGAAGCCGCCGCCCATGCAGAAGCCGACCACGCCGACCGCGTCGCCGACCACGCCGTCCAGGGCGAGCAGGTGGTCGACGGCCCCGGCCAGGTCCTCCACCGCCCGGTCGACCGGGAGCTCGCGCTTGAACCGGGCGGCCTCGGCACCGTCGTGGGTGGTGGCGCCGCCGAACAGGTCGGGGGCCAGGACGGTGAACCCCTCGGCGGCGAAGCGGTCGGCCACGTCGGCGATGTGCGAGGTGAGCCCCCACCACTCCTGCACCACCACCAGGCCCGGCCCGACCCCCTGCGGCGGGCGGGCCAGGTAGCCGTGCGCGGTGCGGCCGTTGCTCGGGAAGGTCACGTTCTGCCGGGAGCCGCCCTCGTCAGGCATGGCTTCCTCTCGGTGGGTCGGGCCGCGTGCGGCGGGTGTTCGGCGGGGCGGGCCGGGTCAGCCCATCTCCTCGAGGGCACGGCCCTTGGTCTCCTTGATGCAGAAGACCACGAACGGGACGGAGAGCAGGGCGAAGGCCGCATAGATGACGTACGTCGCCGAGAGGTTCCAGTCGGCGAGGTCCGGGAAGCTGACGGTGATCGCCCAGTTGGCGATCCACTGCGCCGAGGCGGCGACGGACAGGGCCAGCGCGCGGATCCGGTTGGGGAACATCTCGCCGAGCAGGACCCAGACCACCACGCCCCAGGAAAAGGCGAAGCAGAGCACGAAGACGTGCGCCGCGATCAGGGCGACGGTGGCGTGGGTGTTGTCCAGGGTGGCGGTGCTGCCGGTGCCCTCCCGGTAGGAGAACGCCCAGGCGGCGGTGCCCAGCGCGGCCGCCATGCCGATCGAGCCGGCCAGGGCGAGCGGCTTGCGGCCGATCCGGTCCACCAGGGCCATCGCGATCACCGTGCCGATCACGTTGATGATCGAGGTGGAGAGGCTGATCAGCAGCGAGTTGGACTCGTTGATGCCGACCGACTGCCACAGGAAGGACGAGTAGTAGAAGATCACGTTGATGCCGACGAACTGCTGGAACACCGAGGCGCCGATGCCGACCCAGACGATCGGCAGCAGGCCGAAGCGGCCGCCGAGCAGGTCCTTGAGCCGGGGCTTGTGGGCGGACTCCAGCACCGAGCGGATCTCCGCCACCCGGGCGTCCAGGTCCACGCCCTCGCCCTCGACCTCCGCCAGCACCTTGCGGGCCTGCTCCTCGCGGTGGTCGGCGATCAGGAAGCGAGGCGACTCCGGGATGGCGAGCGCCATCAGCCCGTACACCAGGGCCGGGATGGCCTCGACACCGAGCATCCACTGCCAGGCCTGGATGCCGCCGAGGTGGTTGGTGGACTCGCCGCCGGCGGCCTGGTTGAGCGCCCAGTTGGCGAGCTGGGAGACGGTGATGCCGAGCACGATCGCCATCTGCTGGAAGGAGGCGAGCCGGCCGCGGTAGGCGGTCGGGGCGACCTCGGCGATGTAGGTGGGGGCGATCACCGAGGCGATGCCGATCGCGATGCCGCCGACCACGCGCCAGGCGGCGAGGGTCTCGATGTTCGGCGGGAACATCGAGCCGATGCCGCTGGCCGCGAACAGCGCGGCGGCCAGCAGCATCGTGCGGACCCGGCCGAGGTGGTCGGCGAGCCGGCCGGCGAGCACCGCCCCCAGGGCCGAGCCGAGCAGGGCGATGGCCACCACGAAGGCGGTGGTGCCGTGGCCCACCGCGAAGTGCTTCTGGATGCCCGTCACGGCACCGTTGATCACCGCGCTGTCGTAGCCGAACAGGAAGCCGCCCATGGCGGCGGCCGCCGAGATGAACACCACGTGGCCGAGGTGGGCCTCGCCGGCCGCCCGTTGGCTGTTGACTGAGGACACTCGCGCTCCCGGGGGTCGACGGGCCCGCTCCGACGCCGAGTGGGCAGGGCTCGTCTCACATTCGAGCAGCGCGGCGGCCGACCTGCCCGAGTTGGCGGCCGACCGGGTGATCCGGGGTCAGCCGGTGGCGTGCGGCCCGTCGGTGCGCCGTCCGGTGGTGCGCGGGAGGTCGGAGCGCGGGGCGTTGCCCAGGGGGCCGGCGGGGCCCTGCGGTGCGGTGCGCGGCCCGTCGGTGCGCCGCCGGTGACGGCGGAGCAACTGGGCGCGGGCGGCGGCGTACTGGTCCCGGCCGCGCCCCGGGCCGTCGGCACGCTCGGCGAGCCGGTCGGCGATCGCGTACTGTGCCTCGGCCGGCTTCTTGTCGTCGTACTTGAACTTGGCCCGCACCTCGTCGACGGTCAGCCGGAGCGCGCGCAGCCCGGGCAGTTGCCGGGCCAACTCGCCCTCGCCGGGCACCACCCGGACCTCCGGCGTCTCCGGCTGGAAGTGCGCCAGCTGGCGGTTGAGGATCTCCGCCTTGCCGGCCGCGGACTCCACCACCTCGGCGGTGCAGTGGAAGTGGACCGAGGCGTAGTAGCTGGTCGGTGTGCCCGGTGCGCCGCGCCAGTGGCCCGGCGCGAAGGCGTAGCCGTCGGTGACCGCGAGGGTGACCTTCGGGTCGGCCCGGACGGCGGCCAGCAGCGGGTTGGGCGCGGCGAGGTGGAGCAGGATCTCGCCGTGTTCGACGTCCAGCAGGAAGTGGGTCGGGACCAGCACGGGGCCCTCGCCGGGGCCGCCGTTGGCGGCGAGCAGGCCGAAGTCGCGGCCCTCGGCGAGCCAGGCCCGCCACTCGGCCTCGTCGCCGCGGTCCCAGGATCTGATCAGCACGGGTGCGCCTCCCGTCAGCGGGGGTAGCCGCGCAGGTGCGCGGGGAGCGGGACGGTGGTGCCGGGGTGCGGCTCGGGGGTGCCGTGCACCGCGGTGACCGGGATCAGGCCGGACCAGTAGGGCAGGTCGGCGTCCTCCGGGTCGTCGTCGGCGCCGTCCTCGCGGGTCTTGGCCGAGACCTCGTCCAGCTCCAGCCGGAGGACGGCGGTGGCGGCGAGCTCCTTGGCATTGGCCGGACGGACCTCGGCGGAGCGCCCCGGTATCGCGTGGTCGACCAGGGCGGCGAGTGCGACGTCCAGCTCCTCGGGGTCGGTGACCTGGTGCGCGGTGCCGTGGGCGACCACCGAGCGGAAGTTCACCGAGTGGTTGAACGCGGACTTGGTCAGCACCAGCGCGTCGACCTGGGTGACGGTGACGCAGACCGGCATGCCCTGCTCGCCGGAGGCGTTGCGCATCGGACGGCTGCCGGTGGAGCCGTGGACGTAGAGCCGGCCGCCGACCCGGGCGAAGATCGTCGGCAGCACCACGGGGGCGCCGTCGACCACGAAGCCGAGGTGGCAGATGTAGGCACTGTCGAGGATGGCGTGGATCGCCTCCTGCTCCCAGGTGGCCCGGTCCCGGTAGCGGGTGGGGGTGGTCCTGGCGGTGCGGGAGTAGCTGGGCGACCCTTCCGGGGTGGCTGACATGACATCCTCTACGTACTAGTGCATAATTTGCTTTGTGCTAGGAGACTATCCGCTGAAGGGGCGACGCGCCAGCGAAATCGCGGCCCACGTCGAGCAGGGCGTGAGCAGCGGGCGACTCGCCCCCGGAACCGCCCTGCCCCCGCTGCGCGACCTCGCCACCGAACTGGGCGTCAACCCCAACACCGTCGCCGCGGCCTACCGGCTGCTGCGCGACCGCGGCGTGATCGAGACCGCCGGCCGCAAGGGCAGCCGCATCCTGCCCAGACCCGCGCTCACCCCGCGCGACCAGATCCGCATCCCCGTCCCGCCGCACGCCCGCGACCTGTCCACCGGAAACCCCGACCCGGCCCTGCTGCCCGACCTCGCCCCGGCCCTCGCGGCCGCCGCCGAGGCCGCGCGCACCGACCCGGTGCTGTACGGGCATGCCGACGTCGACCCGCAGCTGCTCGCGCTCGCCCGCGCCTCCTTCGAGGCCGACGGCCTGCCCGGCGGCCCGATCGCCGTCGCCTCCGGCTCGCTGGACACCATCGAACGGATCCTCGATGCCCGGCTGCGCCCCGGCGACGCGGTGGCCGTCGAGGACCCGGGCTGGGGCAGCCTGCTCGACCTGCTGCCCGCGCTGGGCCTGAAGCAGGTGCCCGTCCGGCTGGACGACGAGGGCCCGCTGCCGGAGGCGCTGGCCGCCGCGCTGGCCGAGGGCGTCCGGGCCGTGGTGGTCACCAGCCGGGCGCAGAACCCGACCGGGGCGGCGCTCACCGCGCGGCGGGCCGAGGCGCTGAAGGCCGTACTGGCCGAGCACCCCGGAGTGCTGCTGATCGAGGACGACCACGGGCACGGCATGGTCGACCAGCCGTACCACCCGCTGGTCGGCCCCGGCACCCGGAACTGGGCGGTGGTGCGCTCGGCGGCCAAGGCGTACGGGCCGGACCTGCGGGTCTCGGTGGCGGTCGGCGACGCGGAGACGATCGGGCGGGTGGCCGGCCGGCTGCGGCTGGGCGCCGGCTGGGTCAGCCACCTGCTGCAGCGCACCGTCGCGGAGCTGTGGCGCGGCGACGCCGCGCCGGCGGACCGGGTGGCCGCCGCGTACCGGGCCCGGCGCGACGCGCTGCTGGGCGAGTTGGCGGCCCGTGGGATCGCGGCGCACGGGCGGAGCGGGCTGAACGTCTGGGTGCCGGTGCCGGACGAGACCTCGGTGCTGGCTGCCCTGGTGCAGCGCGGCTGGGTCGCGGCGCCCGGCGCGCGGTACCGGATCCAGTCGCCGCCCGGACTGCGGTTCACCACGGCGCGGCTGGAGGCGGCGCAGGCGCGGGAGCTGGCGGAGGACCTGGCGGCGGTGCTGGGCGCGGGCAGGGGCGGGTCGCGGCTGGTGTGAGCCCGTGGGCCGGTGCGCCGTGGGCCGGGTGGGGCAGGTGTGGCGGGTGTGAACCGCGGGCGGCATCCGGTCGTCGCCCGCCCGCCTGGTCTGAACCCGGCGGTAACAAAAGCGGAAACCTCCCGCAGATGCCTAGCGGTGGCGAGCGCGGGCATGTCATCTTTCATCGCGCCACCGGCCGGCGGCCCACCCTCACCCAGGCATCCTCCCGTTCCCCATTCCTCGGGAGGATCGAGCCGCAGGAGTTCCGCAGTGCCCGAGAACTGTTCGAGCATGACCCGCAACACCCGCAGCACCCGCAGCACCCGCAGCACCCGTCGTCCCGGCCGGCGGCTGCTGGCCGCAGCCCTCGCGCTCCCGCTCGTCGTCGCGGGCCTGGCCGTCGCCTCGCCGGCCTCCGCCGCACCGGCCGCACCGGCCGCCGTGCCGTCCGGGCCCACCGCCAGCGTCGCGCTCGGCGACAGCTACATCTCCGGCGAGGCCGGCCGCTGGAAGGGCAACTCGGCCGGCACCAGCGGCAGCCGCAACGGCACCGACCGGGCCTGGACCGGCAGTGCGTACGACGCCTCGCGGGTCTACGGCGCCACCGCCGCGAGCGGATGCGACCGCTCGGACGTCTCCGAGGTGCTCAGCGCCTCGACCGGGGCCCAGAACGAGATCGACCTGGCCTGCTCCGGAGCCGTCAGCGCGAACGTCTTCCGCGCCTCCAACGGTGGCCAGTCGCTCAAGGGCGAGGCCCCGCAGGCCGACCAACTCGCCACCGTGGCACGGCAGAACAACGTCAAGCTGATCACCCTGTCGATCGGCGGCAACGACCTGGGCTTCTCGGACGTCATCTCCACCTGCGTGAAGGACTACCTGATCTGGTACTCCTACTGCCACTACTCCGCGCAGTCCCAGATCGACGACAGGATGCCCGCCGCGATGGCCGGGGTCGGCAAGGCGGTCGACGAGGTCCGCGCGGTGATGGCCGACGCCGGCTACGCGCAGTCGGACTACCGCCTGGTGCTGCAGTCCTACCCGTCGCCGATCCCGCGCAGCGCCGAGATGCGCTACCCGGAGAGCGGCTGGACCCGCTCCAACACCGGCGGCTGCCCGTTCTGGGACGGGGACGCCGACTGGGCCCGCGACTCCATGGTGCCGCAGATCTCCCGGGCGCTGGCGGGCGTCGCCGCCGCCAAGGGCGCGCAGTTCCTGGACCTGTCGGACATGCTGCAGGGCCGCGAGGTCTGCTCGACGGCCACCAAGCAGCCGACCGCGAGCACCGGCCCGTCCGCGACCACCAGCGAGTGGGCGCGCTTCCTGGACGGCGGGCTCAACTCCACGCAGGGCGTGCTGCAGGAGTCCATGCACCCCAACTACTACGGCCAGCAGGCGGCCGGGCGCTGCCTGACGCTGCTGTGGGCGCGTCCGAGCGGTGACTACGCGTGCCGCAACACGGCCGGGCAGGACGCGGGCGGGATGTACCTCACCGCTCGGTGACCGCGCGCCCGACGGCGCGCCGACCGCGTGACACGGCGCCCCCGCAGCCTCGGCCGCGGGGGCGCCGTACGGCCGTCGCTCAGCCCTTGGCGAGCAGCGACTGGGCGTGCGCGCGGACCTGATCCTTCGTCAAGTACGCGTCGGTGTACTCGAAGTCCTGCAGGCGGGCGGGCTGGCGGGCGAGGAAGCCGGTGCGGACGAAGTCGTCACCGGCGGTCGCGTTGAGCAGCCAGTTGGCGCCCACCCGGAACTTGGCCGCGTTGGTCCGCATCGCCATCAGGTGGTAGCTGCGCGCCACCAGCTGGGCGGGCACCCCGCGCAGCTCCACGCCGAGCGGCTTGGAGACCGCGTCCTTGCCGCCGAGGTCGACGACCAGCCCCAAGTCCTTGTGGTAGTACGGCTCCAGGGGGCGGCCGTGGAGCGAGGCGATCACGTTGTTCGCGACCGCGCGGCCCTGGCGGGCGGAGTGCTGGGCGGTCGGCGGGCAGACCGCGCCGTCGCCCTTGGCGAGGTCGGGGACGGCGGCGGCGTCGCCGACCGCGAACACGCCCTCGAACTGCGGCACCCGCATCTCCGCCGTCACGGCGAGCCGGCCGCGGACCGTCTCGGCGTCCAGGGTGCCGATCAGCGGGCTCGCGGCCACGCCGGCGGTCCAGATCAGGGTGCGGCAGGGGAGCACCCGGCCGTCGGTGAACTTGACGGTCTCGGCGCCGACCTCGGCCACCGAGACGCCCAGCGACACCTCGATGCCGCGTTCGCGCAGCACCTCCAGGGCGGCCTCGCCGAGCGGGTCGCCCAGCTCCGGCATCAGCTTCGGGGCGATGTCGATCAGGTGCCACTTGATCTGCCGGGCGTCCAGGCGCGGGTAGCGGTGGGCGGCGGCGGTGGTCAGGCGCTGGAGGCAGGCGGCCGTCTCGGTGCCCGCGTAGCCGCCGCCGACGACCACGAACTGGAGCCGGGACTCGCGCTCCCTCTGGTCCAGGGTGGCGGAGGCGAGGTCGAGCTGGGCGATCACGTGGTCGCGGACGTAGGCCGCCTCGGCGAGCGTCTTCATGCCGCGGGCGTAGTCGGTGAGGCCGGGGATGTCGAAGGTGCGGGTGACGCTGCCGGGGGAGAGCACCAGGTAGTCGTACTTCTGCGCGACCACCTCGTCGGTGATCTTGCGGACGACGCACACCTTGGAGGCAGGGTCCACGCCGATGGCCCCGCCGGGGACGATGTGGGTGCGGCGCAGCGAGCGGCGCAGGGAGACGGCCACGGACTGCGGGGTCAGGACGCCGGCCGCGACATGGGGGAGGAGGGGGAGGTAGAGCTGGTAGCTGAACGGCGTGACCAGCGAGATCTCGGCCTCCGACGGTGACAGCTTGTGTTCGAGTCGGCGGGCGCACTCCAGGCCGGCGAAGCCACCGCCCACGATCAGGATCCGAGGTCGTTCCATCGCTCATCCCTTTGCCGTGAAGGTCCCCATTACTGTCCGCCACACTCGCACGGAGCAGCGGGGGCTGCCACCGGGGTGGGGCCGTGGGTGTGGGGAGGCGCCGCGGCGGGTGGGGGAGAGGGGCGGCGCGGCGGTGGGGTCGGAGCGGGTGGGGCGGCGACACCGATAGGCTGTCGGCCGTGCTACCCGAGGTGACGGCGATCCGGTACGTGACGCCACTGCGAGAAGGCGGCTCGATGCCGGGCCTGGTCGAGGCCGACGATCGGCGGTTGTACGCGCTGAAATGGGTCGGTGCGGCGCAGGGCCGCAAGGCGTTGGTCGCGGAGGTGCTGGCCGGGGAACTCGGTCGGCGGCTCGGGCTGCCGGTGCCGGAGCTGGTGACGATCGACCTGGACCCGGTGCTCGCGCGCAGCGAGCCGGACCACCAGGTCCAGGACCAGATGCGGGCCAGCGGCGGGACCAACCTCGGGATGGCCTTCGTCAGCGGCGCGCTCAACTTCGACCCGCTCTGCTTCGAGGTGGAGCCGGAGCTCGCCGGACAGGTGCTCTGGTTCGACGCGCTGATCGGCAACGTCGACCGCTCCTGGCGCAACCCCAACCTGCTGGTGGCCACCGGTGGGCTGCGGCTGATCGACCACGGCGCGAGCCTGATCTTCCACCACAACTGGCCGGGTGCCGCCTCCTGGGTGCGCCGTCCGTACGACGCCTCCGACCACGCGCTGCTGCGGGCCCGGCCGGACCTGGCGGCGGCCGACAAGGCGCTCGCGCCGCTCGCCGAGGCGGCGATCGAGGGCGCGGTGGCGCAGATCCCCGAGGTCTGGCTGGTGGACGAGTTCGGCTTCGACTCGCCCGACGAGGTGCGCGCCGCGTACCGTGCCCAGCTGACCGAGCGACTGGCCGGTCCGCGCGACTGGCTGCCGGAGGTGCCCGCATGACCGAGCCCGCGCTGTCCGCGCTGCCGGCCACCGTCGAACTGCACGACTACGAGTACGCCGTGATCCGCGCGGTGCCGAGGGTCGAGCGCGGCGAGTGCGTCAACGTCGGGGTGCTGCTGTACTGCCGGCAGAGCTCGCACCTGGCGGCCCGTACCCATCTGGACCAGGCCCGGCTGCTGGCGCTGGACCCGGTGGCGGACGTCCAGGGCGTGCGGCGGGCGCTGCACGGGATCGAGGCGGTCTGCCACGGCGGGCCGCAGGCCGGTCCGGCGGCGGGGGACAGCCCCGGGCAGCGGTTCCGCTGGCTGACCGCGCCGCGCAGTGCGATCGTCCAGCCGGGGCCCGTGCACACCGGGCTGACCGCGGATCCGGAGGCGGAGCTGCGGCGGTTGTTCGACCAGCTGGTGCTCTGACACCGGCGGCCGGGGCGGTTCGTCGACGGTTGCCCTGGTCAAAGCTTGAGATACTGAAGCACCTGGCCGTACCCTGGCCCCATGGGTTCGACAGCGACGACGACCGTACCGACCAACGCCGAGTTGATGGAGGCGTTGGCCGCCGTCGGTGCCGCGTACTTCCAGGACTTCGCGGCGGCCGCCGCCCGGCACGGGCTCTCCTCCTCGCAGGCCAAGGCGCTGGGCGCGGTGCAGGAGCCGGTGCCGATGCGGGCGCTGGCCGGCCGGCTGGGCTGTGACGCGTCGAACGTCACCGGGATCGTGGACCGGCTGGAGTCACTGGGTCTGGCCAACCGGGAGGCGGCGGCCGGTGACCGCCGGGTGAAGATCGTGGTGATCACGGCCGAGGGCCGGGAGATCCTCAACCGCATCCGCGGCGAGATGGCCCGGACCCACCAGGCCTTCGAGGCGATGGACGACGAGCAGCGGATCGCGCTGCACTCCATCTGCGCGCAGGTGCTGCCGGTACTGGCCGGCCGTACGGGCGGCGCGCAGTAGCGCGCGCAGAAGAGAACACGCGGCCCGCGCCGCCCGCGCGCCGTCCCGGTCAGAGCAGCCCGGCGAGTTCCGGTGGCAGCGGCCGGTGGTGGAGCAGGGTGAGTGAGCGGGTGGTCCGGGTCAAGGCGACGTAGAGGTCGCGCGGGGCGAGTCCGGCCGGCTCGACGACGACCACCGCGTCGAACTCCAGCCCCTTGGCGTCCGCGACGGTGAGCGCGTCCAGCTCCGCCGCCAGGGTGTCCGGAGCGATCACGCCCAGGGTGCCCGGGCCGCCGGGCAGCCGGGTGAGCGCCGCCGCGAAGTCGCCGTCCGGGACGGGGACGGCGCGCGGCCGCTCGGTGCCCGGGCGGATGGACTCGGGCGGCCGGTGGTCGGGCAGGGCGGTGCGCAGCACGGCGGTGGCGAGGGCCATGACGGGCTCCGGCGTGCGGTAGTTGACGGTCAGCCGTTCCTCGTGCCAGCGGCCGGGCAGGTGCGGGTCGAGCATGTCGGCCCAACTGCGGGCGCCGGCGGGCGATCCGGTCTGGGCGAGGTCTCCCACGATGGTGAGCGAGCTGGTCGGGACTCGCCGCAGGACGGCGCGCCAGGCCATCGCGGACAGCTCCTGCGCCTCGTCCACGACGACGTGGCCGTACGCCCAGGTGCGGTCGGCGGCGGCGCGTTCGGCGGTGGAGCGGTACGGGCCGTTGTCACGGAAGCGCTCGGCGAGGGCGGCGGAGTCCAGCAGGGCGTCGTCGGTCTGCCCGGTGATGGTCAGCACTCCCTGGGCGAAGGCGAGTTCGTCCGGGTCGTCGTCGGTCGGGGCGGATTCCCCTGTGGTGCCGAGGAGTTCGGCGGCCTCGTCGAGCAGCGGGACGTCCTCGACCGTCCAGCCCGAGCCGGGCGGGCGGAGCAGGGCGGATGCCTGGTCGGGGGCCGTTTCGGTGAGCAACTCCCGGTCGGTGAGCAGTCGTTCGATCAGTTGCCGGGCGGTGAGCCGGGGCCAGAGCGGGTCGAGCGCGGCGCGGACGTCCGGCCGTTCCCACAGCTCGCGCGGGGCGTAGTGGGCCTCCTCGTCGTCGTACGGGCGGCCGAGGGCGAGTGCCTGGGCGATGGCGAGGGCGTCGAGCAGGGTGCTCAGGTAGAAGCCGCGGGCCCGGTTGTGCGGCAGCCGCAGGCCGCGGGCGGCGTCCCGGGCCTCGGCGCAGGCCCTGGCGGAGACCCGCAGCCCGTCGCCGAGGTCCAGGCCGTGGGCGGGGGCCGTCTGGTGGGCGGCCAGGGCGCGGCGGAGTACCCCGGCCATCCAGGGGCCGCCCTTGGCCAGGGCGGCGGCGGGTGCGTCGGTGCGGGTGGCGGTGACGCCGGGGAGGAGCTCGCCGACGGTGCGCAGCACCACCTCGGTCTCGCCGAGGGCGGGCAGCACCTGGTCGATGTACCGCAGGAAGCCGGGGTTGGGGCCGATCACCAGCACGCCCCGGCGCTCCAGTGCGACGCGGTGGGTGAACAGCAGGTAGGCGGCGCGGTGCAGGGCGGCCAGCGTCTTGCCGGTGCCGGGGCCGCCCTGGACCACCAGGGCGCCGGGCAGCGGGGAGCGGATCACCCGGTCCTGCTCGGCCTGGATGGTGGCGACGGCGGTGCCCATCCGGCCGGTGCGCTCGCGGCCGAGGGCGGCGAGCAGTGCGGCCTCGCCGACCAGGCCGCGCCGGCCGGACTCGTCCAGCCCGGCGAGGTCGAGCGCCTCGTCGTCCAGCCCGGTGAGGGTGCGGCCCCGGGTGTGCAGGTGGCGGCGGCGCACGACCGGGCCCGGACGGGCGGGCGTCGCGGTGTAGAAGGGGCGGGCGGCCGGGGTGCGCCAGTCGAGCAGCAGCGGTTCGTACGCGTCGTCGGTCAGGCCGGTGCGGCCGATGTAGTGGACGGTGCCGTCGCGCTCGTCGAGGCGGCCGAAGCACAGGCCGCGTTCGACCGCGTCCAGCCGGGCCGCGTGGCGGGCGGCCTCGCGGGCGCGCACCTCGCGTTCCAGCCGGGCCTGGTGGGTGCCGCCGGGGGCGGCTCCGTCGTGGGCGCCGTCGGCGGTGCGGCGGGCCCGTTCGCGCACCGTGTCGAGCCGGGAGTAGAGCCGGGTGAGGCGGGCCTGCTCGGTGCGCAGGGCCGCGGCGAGGGCGTCGCCGGGGTTTCCCGCGACCGCTGGATGTTCGCTCATCGGTGTGGTAACCTTGCGGTGAGAAGGTTGCGGTGCGCCATCTGAAAGGCGCTCAATTGACCCAGCCTACCCCAGCCGCCGACGTTCGGCGTGACCTCGGCTGTTACTCTTGCGAAGCGTGAGCGCGAAGCCCCAGATCCCCAATGTCCTGGCCTCCCGGTACGCCTCGGCGACCCTGGCCCAGCTGTGGTCCCCCGAGCACAAGGTGGTCCTCGAGCGCCACCTGTGGCTCGCCGTCCTGAAGGCCCAGCAGGACCTCGGCGTCGAGGTGCCGGCCACCGCCGTCGCCGACTACGAGCGGGTGATCGACCAGGTCGACCTCGGCTCGATCGCCGCCCGTGAGCGGGTCACCCGCCACGACGTCAAGGCCCGGATCGAGGAGTTCAGCGACCTCGCCGGGCACGAGCAGATCCACAAGGGAATGACCTCCCGGGACCTGACCGAGAATGTCGAGCAGCTCCAGATCCGCCAGTCCCTGGAGCACGTGCGCGACCGCACGGTGGCCGTCCTGGTGCGTCTGGCCAAGCTGTCCGCCCAGCACTCCGAGCTGGTCATGGCCGGCCGCTCGCACAACGTGGCCGCGCAGGCCACCACCCTGGGCAAGCGGTTCGCGTCGATCACCGACGAGCTGCTGGTCGCCTTCCGCCGCCTGGAGGAGCTGATCGCCCGCTACCCGCTGCGCGGGATCAAGGGCCCGGTCGGCACCGCCCAGGACATGCTGGACCTGCTCGGCGGCGACACCGACAAGCTGGCCGAGCTGGAGCGCCGGGTCGCCGGGCACCTCGGCTTCGAGAACGTGCTGACCAGCGTCGGCCAGGTCTACCCGCGCTCGCTGGACTTCGAGGTGCTCACCGCCCTCGTCCAGCTGGCCGCCGCGCCGTCCAGCCTGGCCAAGACCATCCGCCTGATGGCCGGCCACGAGCTGGTCACGGAGGGCTTCAAGGAGGGCCAGGTCGGCTCCTCCGCGATGCCGCACAAGATGAACACTCGCTCCTGCGAGCGCGTCAACGGCCTGGCCGTCATCCTGCGCGGCTACGCCTCGATGACCGGCGAGCTGGCCGGCGACCAGTGGAACGAGGGCGACGTCTCCTGCTCGGTGGTGCGCCGGGTCGCGCTGCCGGACGCGTTCTTCGCCTTCGACGGCCTGCTGGAGACCTTCCTGACCGTCCTCGACGAGTTCGGCGCCTTCCCCGCCGTGATCGAGGCCGAGCTGGACCGCTACCTGCCGTTCCTCGCCACCACGAAGGTGCTGATGGGCGCGGTGCGCGCGGGCGTCGGCCGGGAGACCGGGCACGAGGTCATCAAGGAGCACGCCGTCGCCTCCGCGCTGGCGATGCGCGCGGGCGCTCGGGAGAACGAGCTGCTGGACCGGCTGGCCGCCGACGAGCGGATCCCGCTGGACCGGGCCGCGCTGGACGCGCTGCTGGCCGACCGGCTGTCCTTCACCGGCGCGGCCGGTGCCCAGGTCGCCGAGGTCGTCCGCCAGGTGGAGGCCGTCGCGGCCGCCTACCCGGAGGCCGCCAAGTACGCGCCGGCCGACATCCTCTGACGTTCGGTCAGTTCAGAGTCGAGGGCCCTGCCGCCGGACCGGTGGCAGGGCCCTCGCGCGTCGTGGGGACGTGGCCGGGGTCGAGCGGCGGGGCGGTCGGTCCGCACGGCCAGTCGCAGTTCGGCTCGGCCACCGGCTGCTCCTCGGGGGCGAGCACATTGCCGCGTACGGTCGCGGAGGCGATCAGCCCGCCGGCCACCAGGAGGCCCGCGCAGATCAGCATCGCGGTGTGGAAGGCGGAGTCGACCGCGGAGGGAACCCGGTAGGCGTCGCCGCTCAGCCCGGCCAGCGCCGGCAGGGCGGCCACCGCGAGCAGGCCGGCCGCGCGGGCGGCGGCGTTGTTGACCCCGCTGGCGATGCCGGCGTGCCGGACCTCGACGGCGGCCAGCACGGTCGCCGTCAGCGGCGCGACCAGCAGCGTCATCCCGCAGCCCATCACCGTGACGGCGGGCAGCACGTCCACCCAGTACGAGGAGTCGGGGCCGATGCGCAGCATCAGCAGCACCCCGGCGGCGCACAGCAGCGGTCCGACGGTCAGCGGGACGCGCGGGCCGATCCGTTTGCCGAGGCGCCCGGCGCGCGCGGACAGCGCCAGCATCAGCACGGTGATCGGCACCAGGGCGAAGCCCGAGACCAGCGGCGAGAACCCGGACACGATCTGGAGCTGCACCACCAGCAGGAAGAAGACGCCGCTGAACGCCGCGTACACGCACAGGGTGACCAGGTTCACCGCGGTGAACAGCCGTGAGGAGAACAGCCCGAGCGGCAGCATCGGTTCGGGCGCGCGGCGCTCGACGGCCACGAAGGCGACGCCGAGCACCACCCCGATCACCCCGCTGACCCAGACCGCCGGGGACAGGCCCTCGCCGGCCGCGGTCAGCGCGTAGGTGATCGCGCCGAGCGCGAGGGCGGCGAGCACGGCGCCGAGCACGTCGAAGCGGCCGGTGGCGGCCTCGTCCCGGGTCTCCGGCACCGACCGGGTGGTCACCGCGATCACGGCGGCGGCGAGCGGCAGGTTCAACAGGAAGATCCAGCGCCAGCCGGGGCCGTCCACCAGCCAGCCGCCGAGGAAGGGGCCGATCGCGGCGGACACCCCGCCGAGGCCGGACCAGAGCCCGACCGCGGCCGAGCGGTCGTCAGGGTGGAAGACGGCCTGGAGCATGGCGAGCGAGCCGGGGGTGAGCAGCGCCCCGCCGATGCCCTGGACGGCGCGGGCGGCGATCAGCACGTGGATGTTCGGCGCCGCGGCGCAGGCCGCGGAGGCGATGGCGAACCAGACCACGCCGATCAGGAAGACCTTGCGCCGCCCGTACCGGTCGCCGAGCGCGCCGCCGAGCAGGATCAGGCCCGCCAGGGTGAGCAGATAGGCGTTCAGGGTCCATTGCAGGGACGCCAGGGAGGCGCCGAGGTCGGCGCCGATCCGGGGCAGGGCGACGTTCACCACGGTGCCGTCGAGCATCGCCATGCTGGAGCCGAGCACGGTCGCCAGTAGTACCCAGCGACCCTGCGCGGTGCCCAGGCGCAGGGTGCCGGCCTCGGAGGTGGCCACGGGCGAATCCTGCGCTGCCGGGGCGCACGTGACAAGGGTCACCGGTGGGTGTGTTGACGGTCGGCGGTGCGTGAACGGGTGGCTGCGTTCCGTCGCCGATCTCGGCGCAGGGTCGTGGATCAGTGGCGGGGGGTGAATGGGTTGTGTACGCACCGTGGGGTCCGGTCTGCGGAGGGTCACCGGAACGGGGGAGATGGTTGCCCTTTCAAGAGATCGACATTGCTTCACCCGAACGGATGGGTTTTAGTTCAGCGACCGCCCGGCCAGTCCGGACGGATCCCCCGGGTGGAACGCCGAGTCCTGCCGCTGCCCGGTGGTTCGAAACGAACTCTGTACGGCAGGAGCGGGGGACCCACAGGTAAGTCGCCGGACCGGAGTTCGCGCCTCAGGGCGCGGGCGTCCAGGACCGGCTAGGGGTGAAGCCGCGCATGCGGCCGGGCAACTCCAGCCCGAACCCGACAGCTCACCTCGCAGGCGTCGGAGAGGAAAATTCCATGCCTGCTCAGGCTCGTCGTATCGCCCTGCCCCGCGCCGCCCGTATCGGCATCGCGACCGCCGTCACCGGTGTCTCCTTCGCCCTCCCGCTCGTCACCGCGGTGAGCGCCCAGGCCCACACCGTTCCGGCCGCCCCGGCCGCGCAGGCCGCCGCCTCCACGGACGCCAAGTCGGCCGCGCCGGCCGCTGCCCCGGCCGCCCAGGCCGCGCAGGAGAGCTACCGCGTCGTCAGCGGCGACACCCTGTCCAAGATCGCCGACGCCAAGAACGTCGAGGGCGGCTGGCACGCGCTGTACGAGCAGAACCGCTCGGTCGTCGGCGCCAACCCGAACCTGATCTTCCCGGGCCAGCAGCTCGCGCTGTCGGGCCACGCCGCCGCGCCGGCCGCCGACGCCGCCCCGGCCAAGCCGGCCGCCCCGGCGAAGCCCGCCCAGCCGGCCGCCCCGGCGACCCAGGCCGCCGAGCCGCAGGCCCAGGTCCAGGTGAAGACCGAGGCCGCCAAGCCGTCCGCCCAGCTCCAGACCCAGCTGCAGGTCGCCGCTCCGGCCCCGGTCGTGACCGCCACTCCGGTCGCCGCCGCCACCTCCGGCTTCGTCGCCCCGCTGGCCAACCCGAAGCTCGGCACCGCCTACGGCGTGGCCGGCTCGATGTGGGCCTCCGGCCACCACACCGGCCAGGACTTCGTCGCCTCCACCGGCACCCCGCTGCGCGCCGTCGCCAACGGCGTCGTGGTCAAGGCCGGCAACGGCGGCGCCTACGGCAACGAGGTCGAGATCAAGCTCGCCGACGGCCACTACGCCGAGTACGCGCACCTCTCCTCGATCGGCGTGAGGATCGGTCAGACCGTCACCGTCGGCCAGCAGATCGGCCTCTCCGGCGCCACCGGCAACGTGACCGGCCCGCACCTGCACTTCGAGATCCGCAACGGCTCGGAGTACGGCTCGGACATCAACCCGGTCGCCTACCTGCGCGCGCACGGCGTCGCGCTCTGACCCGGGGCCGCTGAGCCCCGAGGGTTTCTGAACCACCGCTGCTGCGGGGCGAATCGATCCTCCGGGATGGTCATGTCGGGTGACCGCTCGACCGGGTGATCGCCGCACGGCGGACATGGGCGCGGGACACGCCCAGGCCGGCCCGGCCGCACGAGGACCTCCTCG
>NZ_JBSHAP010000079.1:0-41485 GCF_053611565.1 Kitasatospora sp. NPDC054795 | reverse complement strand
GGGCGAGTCGACCCGGGCGGCCTGCGCCACTGTTCGGCTGTTCGGCTCCTCAGCTCCTCAGCGGTACGGACCGTCAGCCGTGGCGGCCGCGACGACGGCGGGCGGCCAGCACGGCCAGTCCGCCGAGGCCGAGCAGGCCGACGCCCGCAACGCCGAAGACCACCGGGGCGTTGCCCGCGCCGGTGGAGGGCAACTCACCGCCGCCACCAGGGTGGTGACTGGTCGGCTGCCCGGTCGGACGGTGGCTGGTCGGGGCCGGACCGGCACTCGACGTCGTCGCACTGGCCGACGGCGAGGTGGGCGAGGTCGGCGACGGGGACGTCGGGGTCGGAGACGTCGGCGACGGTGACGGTGACGTGGGGGACGGCGAGGTCGGCGACGGGGACGTCGGGCTCGGAGACGTCGGCGACGGCGAGGTCGGGGACGGCGAGGTCGGCGAGGGCGAAGGCGTCGATGAGGTCGGCGACGGGCTGGGTGTCACGACGCAGTCCGGCAGGTCGCCGTCGAACGGGTAACTGTGGATCTCGTAGCCGCCGGTACCGGTGTGGATCAGGTTGCCCGCGAGGTACACCCGGCCGTTCATGCCCGGCTGGGCGATGGTCGTGGTGCCGCCGGGGTTGCCGGCCATGACCGAGCCCTGGAACTGTGCGCTGCCGAGGATCTGTGCCGAGGTCGCGGTCGGGAAGTTGTACATGAGCTTCGAGCGCATGTCGGTGGTCTGGTCGCCGGCCAGCCCGGTGCCGGTGTAGGTGTTGATGATCGGGCTGTCCCCGAGCATGTTCACCACGACGGTGGCGCCGGCCGGGATGTTGTTGAAGACCAGGCCGATCTGCCCGCCGGACGGCGAGGCGAGGTTCTGGGCGACGTTGAAGACCTGCTTCATGCTGGTCCCGTCACCGGTGAAGGTCGCCTGACTGGAGGAGATGTCGACAGTGCCGGTCGCGGTGGCCCGGCCGACGCAGTCGGAGACCTCCTCGATCTGGGTCAGCACCGTCTGGTACGGCGCGGCGGCGTTCGGGTCATGGATCGACTCGCCGGTGGGGTCGATGTTCACGGTGCCGGTGACGGAGCCCGCGTGCCGCAGGTTGCCGAAGGCCGGCCCGTGCGAGTCGCTGCCACCGATCAGGATCGCGTTGCCGGTCACCACGTCGACATTGCCGCCGGCGGTCACGAAGTCGCTGCCGTTCGGCGGCACCACGCGCGAACCGACACCGACGACGCCCATGTTGTAGACGCCGCCGCCGTTCTTGTCGACGGTCAGGTTCCCCAGTGCGACGATCTTGCCCTCGGCCTCCGCGGCCCGGCCGTTCACGGTGTAGTTGCCACCGGTGAAGACGTTGATGGTGGAGTCGCGGCCGGTGAAGTCGCCGTTGTTGGGCGGCGGCCAGGTGGCGGGGCAGTCGGGTCCCGTGCAGGCGCCCAGCGGCGGGGCCAGCGGAGCGGCCGAACCGACCGTCAGCACCGCGGCCAGCGGCAGCGCGGTGACGGCGGTCGCCACCGCGATCCTGATGGCCCGGCGCCCGCGCGTCGCCGGAGTTCTCACGGCGGTCGTTCTGTGATCCGGCGAACCGGTGGCCTGATCCATCGACAATTCCTCCGTGTACGAGAAAGGGCGAGACCGGATGACCCGCCATGTTTCATACGATCTGCTGGCGATCCCATAGATCCGGGATATCCAATACCAAAACGGACTTATCGCAGCCTACAGACCATCAGATCGGATCCGAAACTCACACGTACGGAGCAGGGATCCCCAGGGCGGGCGCCGACCGGCGGCAAGGGCCTAGGTTGGGAGGCATGACCACCGAGGCCCAGGAACAGAGCGCGCCGCTCGTCTCCGTCGCGTCCGCCGACGCCGTACTGCGGCACCCCGAGGCGGGCGAGCACCTGCTGACCGCCATGGAGCGGGAACGCGCCGCGCGCTTCCGGCACGAGTCCGGTCGGATCGACTTCACCGCCGGGCACCTGCTGGTCCGGCTCTGCGCCGCCCGGCTTCTCGACGTACCGGTGGCCGGCCTCGTCCTCGCCCAGCAGTGCCCGGACTGCGGGCTCGCCGACCACGGCAAGCCCTACCTGCCGGACCACCCCGGGGTGCACGTCAGCCTGTCGCACACCCGGGGCGTGGTCGCCGCCGGCGCCGGGTTCCAGCCGGTCGGGGTCGACGTCGAGCTGTCCGCCCGGAGCGGCTCGCTGCGTTCGGTCGCCCGCCGGGTGCTGGCCCCGGCCGAGCTCGCCCTGGTCGAGGCCGACCCGGAGCCGGAGCAGGCCTTCCTGCGGCTCTGGGTGCGCAAGGAATCGCTGATCAAGATCGGACGGGCCACCCTGGACACACTCGGCCGGGTCGACCTCTCCGCCCTGCCGCTGTCCGTCCCGCCGGGCCCGCCGCTGCGCAGCCGGTGGGAGGACCTGCACCTGCTCGACTGGACCGACCCAGAGCACGCCGCCGCCGTGGGCGCCGTCAGCACCGCCCCGCCCCGGATCGTGGAGCTCACGGCGGCGGGCTGAGCGGCCGGGCCGGGGGCTCGGCGCCGGGCCGGAGCGGGCTCCCCGGCGCCGACCCGCGCGGTGGGCCGGGAAATAAGCGGTGTTAGCGTGCCTGGTCGTGGGCACGCCGAACGCGCGTGCCCGCCCACCAGCTGCCCACCGGATCCAAAGGGTGCCCCGCCATGGCCAAGTTCCTGCTGAGCCTGCACGTCCTCGTGTCGGTCCTGTTCATAGGCCCGGTCGCGGTGGCCGTCAGCATGTTCCCGCGCCGGGCGAAGGCCGCGCTGGCCGGCGGCCCGGACCGGACCTCCGACGCCGGCGTGCTGCGCGTGCTGCACCGGATCACCCAGGTCTACGCGCTGCTCGGGGTCGCGGTGCCGGTGCTGGGCATCGGCCTGGCCCAGGTGATGGACGTGCTCGGGCAGTCCTGGGTGATCGTCTCGATGGTGCTGACCGCGATCGCCGCGCTCGCCCTGCTGCTCTTCGTACTGCCCGGCCAGCAGGCCGCGGTGGACGCGCTCGAACTCGACCCGTCGGACGAGCAGCACACCAAGGCCGTCGGCGGCCTGAAGATGCTGCCGATGACCGCCGGGGTGTTCAACCTGCTGTGGGCCGTGGTCGTGGTGCTCATGGTCATCCGCCCGGGGTCGAGCACCGGCGTCTGAGGCCCTGCTCTCCCGGCCCCTCCCGCTCTCCCGGTTCCCCCCGGTTCCTCCCGGCTTCTCCCGGCTTCTCCCGGCTTCTCCCGGCTTCTCCTGAGTTCTCCGGTCCGCTACTCTCGCCATGCCCTCCCGACCGCCGCGCCCCCTCCCGCCGACCGGGCCCGTTCGAGTACCGTCCTGGGCCATGACGATCATGGCGGGCATGGGCAGCCCGACGGGAACCGGCGTCGGCCCGCTGCTGCGCGGCTGGCGGGAACGACGGCAGCTCAGCCAGCTGCAACTGGCACTGCGGGCGGACTCCTCGGCCCGCCACCTCAGCTTCGTCGAGAACGGCCGCTCCCGGCCGAGCCGGGAGCTGGTGCTGCGACTGGCCGAGCAGCTGGACGTCCCGGTGCGCGAGCGCAACACCCTGCTGCTGGCGGCCGGCTACGCCCCGCACTACCGCGAGACACCGCTGGACGACCCGTCGATGGCCGCGCTGCGCGGCGGGCTGGAACGGCTGCTGGCCGCCCACGACCCGTACCCGGCGGTCGTGGTCGACGGGTCCTTCCGGGTGCTGGCGGCCAACCGCTCGCTCGGGCTGCTCATCGACGGCGTCGCCCCTCACCTGCTGGAACCGCCGTTCAACGCGATCCGCGTCACCCTGCACCCCGACGGGCTGGCTCCGCGCATCGTCAACCTGCGGCAGTGGCGGCAGCACCTGCTGGAGCGGATGGAACGGCAGCTGGAGCTGGTCCGCGCCGAGCCGCTGCGCCGACTGTACGAGGAGGTCCGCGGCTACCCCGAACCGCCCGCCGAGGACCCGGCGGGCGGACCGGACGGGAACGGACCGGCCGGGAACGGGTCGGCCGCGGGCGGACCGGTCACGGGCGGACCGGCCGTCGACGGGTTCCCGCTCGCGCTGCCGATGCGGATCCGGTACGAGGGACGGGTGCTCTCCTTCCTCTCCACCATCGCGACCTTCAACACGCCAGTGGACGTCACCGTCTCCGAGCTGGCCATGGAGACCTTCCTCCCCGCCGACACGGAGACGGCACGGTTCCTGCAGGCCGTCGTCGGGCCCGAACGCTAGGGCCGCTCCCGGGCCTCTCGCCGCAGGGCGGTGAACTGAAGGACGGCGAACAGGGCCACCGCCGCGGCCTGCACCGGGATCCAGACGGACCCGGCGGTGGTCGGCTCCAGCCACACCTCCATCGCGACCAGGCTGAGCACCACCCAGGCGAGGTTGACGTCGATCACGGCCCGCACCCCGAGCACCGGCGGCCGTCGGCGGGCGGCCAGCGCGCCGACCGCGAGCGCGTAGCCGAGGAGCAGCAGCCCGACATCGACCAGGGTGGTGCGGCCGGCGCCGAGCAGTTCGCCGAGCGGTCCGGAGAGGACCAGGTAGGCCAGGCCGTTGCCGCCGGTGACCAGGGCGTCCAGAGCCAGGGCGCCGCGCACCGTCCGGGGCGAGAAGACGGAACCGGGCCTGGCGGGGGTGAGGGTGTTCACGTGGGCGGACACGGCGGATCGCCTCCTGTCGGGGGTGGGAGCCCGGGACCGTGGCGGCCGCACCGGGTGCCACCACCCTGCCCGGTGCGGCGGCGGGCGTCGATTACCCCGCAGGTAACGGCCGTCGGATCCCCGGCGGACGCCTCCGCGCCGCGCACCCGACGGGAATTGTCAGACACGCCCTACGGCCTCCGGGGCGGCTGCCGGAGCAGCACTCCCGCCCGCTTCACCGCGCGGGCGGTGATGGTGGTCTCGGCGCGGGCGACGCCGAGCGGGCCGAGGGCGTCGGTGAGGAAGCGGTACAGCTCGCCGTGGTCCGGGCAGAACACCGTGGCCAGCAGGTTGGCCGGACCGCTGGTGGCGAACACCCCGTGTACCTGCGGGTGGCGGGCCAGCGCCGCCCCGACCTCGGCGATCCGGCCGGGCGGCACGTCCAGCCAGAGGTTGGCGTCCACAGCCATGCCGAGCAGCCGCGGGTCCACGGTGGCATGGGTGCGCAGCAGCCCCGCCCCGTCGAGCCGGTGCAGCCGGCGGCGCACCGTGGACTCGGGCGCGCCGACGGCCGCGGCCAGCACGGCGTGGGACTGCCGGGCGTCCTCGCCCAGCCGCTCCAGCAGCGCGCGGTCGAGGCCGTCCAGCGGCGGGGGTGCGGCGGGGCGCGGGACGGCGGGCCGGGCGAGCGCCTCGGCCTCCTCCTCGGTCAGGTACCCGGCCCGCCACTGCCCGGCGTCGGCGAAGGCGTGCAGCACCGCGTGGGTGGTGGTCTCGGTGACGGCGCCGGTCGCGGGCAGCTGCCCGTACAGCAGCCGGTCGCGGGAACCGGCGTCGGTGAGCATCACGGCACCGACCTCGTGGCCGCCGAGCATCACGTCGACGAACGGGACGTCGGGGCGGTCGGCGAGGGCCCGCGCGATGGCGTCCGCCCGGCCGCTCAGCACCCGGACCCGCAGCAGCAGCGCGCCCACCGTCGCGTCCTCGACGTCCGGCAGCCGGACCACCCGCAGCACCCCGGCCTGCCGCAGCCGGCCCAGCCGGCGGGTGACCGTCCGCGCGGACACGCCCAGAACCTCGGCGATCCGGCCGGGCTCGGCCCGCCCGTCCACCTGGAGGGCGCACACCAGGCGGCGGTCGAGGACGTCCAGCACGCTGTCCGGATCGGCGGTGGAGAGGTCCATGGTGTCCGATCTCCGTCACTCTCGGCGGCTGCTGCGTCCTGTTCGGCAGCCCTGACGGTACTCCTTGTCCCGGGCGGCCGGAGCACACACCGGCCCCGGGCCCCGGCCGGAAGCCCCGGTCCGGGAGCTCCGGTCGGGGAGCTCCGGTCGGACGCGTCGGCCCGGGGGCTCCGGTGGGGCACGTCGGCCCGGGGTGAGGAATCGAGGAGGAGGGAGTCACCGTGACGAACGAGCTGTGGACGCTGGCGGAGGGTGTGGAGGCCGCGGTGCGGGAGGTCGGTGCGGGGCTGGCGGCACGCCGGTCCGCCGACCCGGTCACCGCCCGGACCGCCGAGGAGGCGGCGGCCCGCTTCGCCGAACTGGACGGCCCGGCCGCCGCCGTACTGCGGGAGCGGCTGACGGCGCTGCACCCGCAGGCCGGCTGGGTGCCCGAGGAGCTGGACGGGTCGGTGCCCGCCGAGGGCGAGTGGTGGCTGTGCGACGCGACCGACGGCGCGGTGCAGTACCTGCTCGGGCAGCCGCACTGGGCGGTGACCGCCACGCTGGTGCGGGACGGCGCGGCGGTGCTGGCCGTGGTGCACGCCCCGGAACAGGACGGCCGCACCTACCGGGCGGTGCTCGGCGGCGGCGCCGAGCTGGACGGGCGGCCGATCGCGCCCCTGGAACGGGAGTTGGCCGTCACCGTCGCCGCCACCAGCCAGCCGCCCCGGGTGGCCGCCGACCCGGTCGCGCTGCGCCGGGCGGGCGAGTCGCTGTCCGCGATGGCGGGTGCCGTCCTGGCGGTGCGCAACCTCGGCCCGACCGCGCTCCAGGTGGCCCAGGTCGGCTCCGGCCACCTGGCGCTGTTCTGGGAGTACGGCCTCGACGCGGGCAACCTGCTGCCCGGCGCGCTGATCGCGCGCGAGGCGGGCGCCGCGGTGACGGACGCCGCCGGGTCGGCCTGGACGACCGGCTCCGACGGCTTCCTCGCCGCCGCGCCCGGGCTGCACGCCCGAGCGCTGCAACTGCTGCGGACGGTGCGGTGATCAGTCCTCGGACTTGATGCCGAAGAGGGCGGCCGCGTTGTCGTGGCAGACCGCCCGCAGCCACTCCTCCCCCAGCCCCAGCCCGGCCAGCGCCTCCAGCTGGTGCACGTACCGGTACGGGATGTTGGGGAAGTCGCTGCCGAGCAGGACGCGCTCCCGGAGCCCGCGCAGGCGCGGCAGCTCCCCGCGCGGGAACGGGACGTCGGCCTCGGCGAAGTCGGTGAACGCGATGGTGGTGTCCAGCCGGACGGCCGGATGGCGCTCGGCCAGGTCGAGGAAGCCGCGGTACTCGGGCATCCCGAGGTGGGCGACCACCAGGACCAGAGCCGGGTGCCGCTCCAGCACCGCGCCGATCGGGCCGGGGCCGGTGAACCTGCCCGGCACCGGCCCGGACCCGCAGTGGGTGACCACCGGGGTACCGGTCTCGGCGAGCAGCCCCCAGACCTCGTCCAGCAGCGGATCCGCCGGATCGTAGCCGCCGACCTGGAGGTGCGCCTTGAACACCCGGGCACCGTCCTCGATCGCCCGGGCCACGTAGCCGGGCGCCCCGGGCTCGGGGAAGAAGGTCGCGGTGTGCAGGCACTCCGGGGTGCGGGCGGCGAATTCGGCGGCCCAGGCGTTCAGCCAGCCGGCCATGCCGGGCTTGTGCGGGTAGAGCATGGACGTGAACGCCCGGACGCCGAAGTCCCGCAGCCGGCGGACCCGCTGTTCCTCGGCCTCGCGGTAGGTAATCGGCCAGGGCCGGTTCACCAGCGGGCCGGCCGCGTCGAAGTACGCCCACACCTTGTCGAGGACGTTCTTCGGCATGAAGTGGGTGTGCACGTCGATCAGCCCGGGCAGGCCGAGCTCCCGCCAGAACCGCCGTACGCCGTCCGCTTCCTGGTCGCTCGCCCGGTCCTGGTCGTTCTCCTGGCCCTGGTCGCTCGCCCGGTCCTGACCGCTCACACGATCACCGGGCGGGCGCGGTCGATGATCGCCGCGGTGTCGACCCCGGCCGGCAGGGTGCCGAAGGCCGCGCCGTGGTCGCCGCCCAGCCGGCTCGCGCAGAACGCGTCGGCCACCGCCGGGCTGCCGAACCGGACCAGCAGCGAGCCCTGGAAGGCCAGCGCCATCGACTCGACCAGCCGGCGGGTGCGGTACTCCAGGTCGCCCAGGTCGGTCAGCTCCTTGCGCAGCGCGGCGACGGCCGCGTCCAGCCGGCGGTCCGCGCCCGCGGCGGCGTCGAGTTCACCCAGGAACGCCTCGACGCTCTCGGGACGCCTGGCCATGGCACGCAGCGCGTCCAGGGCGGCGACGTTGCCGGAGCCCTCCCAGATCGACACCAGCGGCGCCTCCCGGTAGAGCCGGGGCATCCCGGACTCCTCGACGTAGCCGTTGCCGCCCAGGCACTCCAGCGCCTCGGCGGAGTGCGCCGGACCGCGCTTGCACACCCAGTACTTGGCCACCGCCAGGCCCAGCCGCCGGACCAGCGCCTCGTTCCCGTCCCCGGCGAGGGTCAGGTCGGTGGCCCGGGCGAGCCGCATGGCCGTGATCGTGGCCGCCTCGGACTCCACCACCAGGTCGGCGAGCACGTTGCGCATCAGCGGCTGGTCGACCAGCGCCTTGCCGAACGCCCGCCGGTGCAGGGCGTGGTGGACCGCCCGGGTAGCGCCGTAGCGCATGCCGGAGGCGGCACCGATGGTGCAGTCCAGCCGGGTCATATTGACCATCTCGATGATGGTCGGGACGCCCCGGCCCTCCTCGCCGACCAGCAGGCCGACGGCGCCGTCGTACTCCAGCTCGGCCGAGGCGTTGGACTTGTTGCCGAGCTTGTCCTTGAGCCGCATCAGCTGGAGGCGGTTGCGGCTGCCGTCCGGCAGGACGCGCGGCAGCACGAAGCAGCTGAGGCCGCCCGGGGCTTGGGCGAGGGTCAGGAAGAGGTCGGACATCGGCGCCGAGGTGAACCACTTGTGGCCGGTGAGCCGGTAGGTGCCGTCGGTGTGCGGGACGGCGGCGGTGGTGTTGGTGCGGACGTCCGAGCCGCCCTGCTTCTCCGTCATCGACATGCCGGCGATCAGCCCGCGCTTGGTGCGCGGCTCGCGCAGCCCGAAGTCGTACTCCCGCGCGGCCAGCAGCGGCTCCAGCTCGGCGGCCAGCGCCGGGTTGGCGCGCAGCGCCGGGACGGCGGCGTAGGTCATCGAGACCGGGCAGGTGTGGCCGGCCTCGACCTGGCCCCAGACGAAGAACCTGGCGGCACGCGCGGAGTGGGCCCCGGGGCGCTCGTCGCGCCAGGGCGCGGCGTGCAGGCCGTACGAGACGGCGGTGCGCATCAGCTCGTGCCAGGACGGGTGGAACTCGACCTCGTCGATGCGGTGGCCGAAGCGGTCGTGGGTGCGCAGCACCGGCGGGTTCTCGTTGGCCAGCCGGCCCCACTCGGCGGCCTGCTCGGAACCGGCCAGCCGGCCCAGCTCACGCAGCTCGGGCTCGGCCCAGCCGGCGTCGGCCCGCCGGAGGGCGTCGAGCAGGGTGGGGTCGGCGGCGGTGTCGTGGCCGTACGGCAGGGGCACCTGGTTGGTGACCTCATGCGTCGCTGTCATCGCGTCCTCCCAGGGCACGCAGGGTGAAGGAGACCAGGGCGGGGACCACCGCGGTGCTGTCGCTCCTGGTGGCGCCGCTGGCGGTGCTGCTGCTTGTGGTGGTGGTGGTGGTGCTTGTGGTGGTGGTGGTGGTGGTGCTGCTTGTGGTGCCGTCGCCGCGCTCGGGCCCGGCGACGGCGACCGGTGCGGCCGCGAGCGGTCCGGCCAGGGCCTCGCCGACCGCGCCGACCAGGGCGGCGGCGGTCAGCACCGGATCCTGCTCGGGCAGTTCGCCGCTCGCCACGGCGGCGGCGATCTCGGTGGCGATCACGTCCCGGAACGCCCGCCGGAAGACCAGGCGCTCCTCGTCCACGACCGCGTCGGCCGGCTCGACCAGCAGCGCGTACGCCAGCCGGGGCGCGCGCAGGGCACGGGCTGCGAAGGTCTCGACCACGGCGGCGATCCGCCGCCGCGGGGTGTCCCGGAGGGCGACGGCGGCGTTGACCGCGTCGATCTCGTGCGTGACCACCCGGCGGAAGAGCTGCACCGACAGCTCGGCCTTGCCGGAGAAGTGCTGGTACAGGCTGCCGGTGGCGATCCCGGCGCTGTCCGCCACGGCGGCCATCGTGCAACCGCCGTAGCCGCGCTCGGCGAGCAGGCCGACCGCCGACTGGAGCACCGCTTCCCGCTGGGCGTCCAGGCGGGCTTGTACGGCGGGGGTGCGTCGGTAGGCCATGGAAGCATTGAAGCACTGATTCACTGCTTCGGGGAGGGGGCCGGCCAGGCCGTTCCCGGCCCCGTTTCCGGCCCCGCGACCCGGCGCTTCCGGAACGACGTGAGGAGGCCGCCCCCCTGGTAAGCGGGGGCGGCCTCCTCCTCGTGCTTCGTGGCGCGGCCTACCGCGCGCGAGCGCTACAGCGGGCGACGCTCCTGCTCCAGCCGCTGGCCCTCGACGTCGAGCGGGCCGAACTCCGCGCCCGCCTGCGGCGACTTGGCGAGCGAACGGGCGGCGTTGGGGTCACCCAGGCCCGCCCACTCCAGCACCTTGGCGGTGGCCTCCGCCGACTGCGCGGCCGGCAGCTGCCCGATCTTCGAGCCGTGGTTGCCACCGGGGACGGTGTAGACGTAGCTGTCCTCGCTGCCCCGGCCGAGACGGAACGGCTTGGCGCCCCAGGGGTCGTTGCCGCCGTAGACGTACATGATCCGCTCACCCTCGCGCTTCACCCAGCGGTCGATGTCGGGCATCGCGTTCGGGTTGAAGACGGTCGGGATCTCCTTCGGCACGTAGCTGCGGACCGAGTAGAGCTCCTTGTAGTCGTAGTGCAGCACGCCCTTGAGGTGCGAGACGTCGAAGAACGGCGCACCCAGCTCGGTCGCGGCCTGGTAGTAGTACGCGGTGTACTTCGCCAGCGACTGGTCGCTGTTGCCGGTGATGCCGGACTGCGAGTCGAACCAGGCGTACAGCTCGTCGTCGGTCGCGGTGGCGGCCACCGGGACCTTGGCGCAGTCGGCCTCCAGGCTGTACTGCCAGAACGCCCAGACCACGTCCAGCACGCCGGCCTCGTAGGCACGGTCCGGGGTGCCGAGGGTGTTGAAGGTGGACCCGGCCGCCGTGTTGTCCGCGACGAAGCGGGCCTCCAGACGGTCGCGGCGCACCAGCAGCTCACGCTGGGCGGCGTTCAGCCTGGCCCGGCACTCGGGGGTGCCGACGGTCCGGAAGAACTCGCTGTACGCCGCGTAGTCGTTGACGTTCGTGTTGTTCGGCGCGACGTAGGCGATCGTGCCGGCCACGTCGTCCGGGTAGAAGCGGCGGTAGAAGGTGGAGGACATGCCGCCCTTGCTGGCACCGGTGGACAGCCACTCCTCCTGGTAGATCCGCTTGAGCGCGGTCACCAGCCGGTGCGAGTCCGCGGCGCCCTGGCGGATGCCGGCCTTGGACCAGTCCGCCGGGTTCGGGCGGGAGGGGGTGAAGAACCGGTACTCGATGGACACCTGGTTGCCGTCCACCAGCCGGGTCGGCTCGGTGCGGGACGGGTTGGTGCCCAGGGTGTAGCCGTTGGTGTAGAAGACGGTCGGGCGGTCGTAGCCGCGGTGCAGCAGGCTGAAGCGCTGCTGGAAGGTGCCCAGCCAGGGGCGGTTGTGGTCGATCGGCTGGGTGTACGTGGCGATGAAGTAGCGGTGACCGGTGGTGGTCGGCTTCTCCTCGGTGATGGTCACCCCGGGGATCGCCGCCAGACGGTCCTTGATGTCGGCGGTCGGGTCGTCGGCGGGGCTCCGGCCGTGGCGGGACCCGTTGCCCTGGCCGTCCTGCGCCCCCTGGGCACCCTGCGCGCCCTGGCCGTCGGCGGCGGACGCCGGGCTCGCCAGGCCGCCGAACGCGAGCAGCGGTATCAGCAGGGCCGACACCAGCAGCCTTCTCACGGTGGTGGTCATCAACTCTCCATCTGTTCAACTGACATGAATTCCGCCTGCCGGTACGGCCGTGCGGCGCGGGTCGTGCAGGTTGTGCTGGTCGTGCAGGTTGTGCTGGCCGTGCAGGTTGTGCGGATAGTGCGGGTGGTGCGGTGGCCGACCGATGGACGGCCGAATGGGCCACCCGCCGTTCGCGGATGGCCCATCGGGAAAAACGTGCTGGTCAGCGGGGTTGCCCTGGCTGCCTACGGGCGGGGCAGGGTGCAACCGGGGAGGGTGAGGTCGAAGCGGTTGCCGGCGGCGAAGCAGGCCGGGATCCCGTAGGTCTCCTGGGCGTAGCCGATCCCGGGACGAACCGTCACGGCACCGTTCTGGTCGACCTCACAGGGGTTGTCCAGGGTGCAGGTCTCGCCGCTCTCGTTGATCGTGTTGTTGACGGCGACCACCTGGCCGGTCGAGGCGTCGACCACCGGCGAGCCGGAGGTGCCGCCGATCACGTTGCAGGTGGAGGTGTAGCGGACCGAGTCCTTGAAGGTCCAGTCGGCTTCCTTCAGTCGGTAGGCGAAGCCGTCGACCGAGCAGGAGTAGATCTTCTTCCAGTAGCCGGAGACGACCCGGATCGAGGTGCCCTGGACCGGGTGGGTGGCGGCGAGGGTCAACGGGGCTATCCCGTACCGGGACTGGATCGACGCGTAGGTGGTGTTCAGCTGGTAGATCGACACGTCGGTGTCGGTCATCGCGCCATAGACGATCTTGGTCGCACGCAGTGTGGCCGCGCTGCCGCCGCTCGCGTTGAGCAGGGTGAAGCTCCGGCTGGAGGACCGGTTGAGGACGACCTGGCCCGGACCGGGCATACCGGTCTCCAGGCAGTGGCCATTGGAGAGCACGAGGGCCGGGTCGCTCGCGGCCGAACCGGGCATCCGCACCAGCGAGCCGGAGCAGTTGCTGAGCGCGACCGTCCCGGCGAAGGTGACGGCGGCGACAGGCTTCGCGGCGGGCTTGGCGGCCGTGGCTGCGGCCTGAGCCGGAACGGCTCCGACGAAGGCGGTGGCCCCGGCGACCATGAGTGTGGCAACCGTGCCTATGAGCGGCTTCTTCATGAGAGACCTCTCGGTGTGGGGGTCCACGGGTGGGGGTCCACCAAAGCTGGCGCGGACATGACCCACTGTCAAGAGTCAAAGCAACACCAAGAACCTCCCAAGGCGCATTGGCCGGTTACCGCCGCCGCTCAGCACGCGACTCGGCACGCGGACCGGGAGTGCGGACCGAAGTACGGACCGAAGTACGGACAGGAATGCGGACAGGAATGCGGACCGGGATCCGGACCGGCAAGCGATCCGGGACACAGGCCGAATCGCGGCCGGATCCACAGCCGGTTCACGGGCCGCGCGAACCGGATCCCGGGCCGGCCGGACCGGGACGCCACCGGATTCACAACCCCACCGCGGGCCGGCCGCGCGCCGGCCACTCGCCCCCGCCGGCCGGTCAACTGCCGCGCCCGTACGGTCAACCCGCCTGCCAGTGCTCCCGGCCGAGGCTGATCAGGCGCAGCTGGAAGCGCGCGGTGGCGGCGATCCGCCGCTCCCGCGCCGGGTCCGTCTCCAGCGCCTCCAGGAAGGCGGCGGCCGTGGAGACCATGTGGTCGACATACAGCTCGGCGAGCATCCGCAGGTCCCGCTCGCTCCACCCCCGTGACTCCGGTTGCAGCGCCAGGGCGGCTCCCACCTCGGCGGCGAAGCGGCCGAGTTCGGCGTCGATCGCCTCCCGCACCTGCCGGACCCCGCCGTGCCGCTCGCGCGCCAGGAAGCGGACGTGTCCCCGGTGCTCGCGGACGTGCCGTTCGATCACGTCCACCGCACGGTCGATCAGCTCCTCGGCACCACCGGCCTCGGCGAGCACCGCACGGATCATGATGTGCAGGCTGGCCAACGACTCCTCGACCAGTGCCACCCCGAGGGTCGCGAGGTCCGGGAAGTGCCGGTAGAAGGCGGCCGGGGAGAGCCCCGCCTCGCGGGTGACCTCGCGAACGCCCAGGCTCGCCAGGTTCTGATCGGCCAACAGGTGCAGTCCGGCGTCCAGCAAGGCCCGCCGACTCTGCTGCTTCTGGGCCTGCCTGGCCCCAACGGTGTGACTCACGCCATTCAGTAAACAATCGTTTGCTGAACTTGGCCAGCCGAGCGTACAGTGGAGCCGAAGTCAGTGAACACTTGTCAACCGAAATCGGCGCAGTCCCAGCCGCAGCCGAAGGAGCCAGCCGTGATCCTGTTCTCCGCCCTGGTCGCCATGGGTGTCCTGATCGGCACCGCCGCCCACACCTCGCTCCCGGTCTTCCTCGCCGCCTCCGCCGGCATCACCGCCTGGCTGCTCGCCTTCGGCGCCCGCGAGGGCATCGCCCGCCTCCGGCACCGCTGACCCTGCCGCTCCGCGGACCGCACCCGCGGCCACTCCACAGAGAGGACCCGCACCACCATGAGCACCGTCACCGACCACCCGGCCGCCTCGCTTCCGGCCGCCGTCCGGCGGATCGTCAGCCGCCCGGCGAGCCGCGGCCAGGCGACCGACCGTCAGGGACTCGACTGCCAGGGAACCGACCGTCAGGAACCCGACCGCCAGGGAACCGCCGAGGCAGACGGCCTCGCCATCGCCTCCTTCCTCCTCGGCCTGCCAGGCCTGCTGCTGTTCAACATCGTCCTCGGGCCGATCGCCATCACCCTGGCCACCCTGGCGTTGGTCCGCGGCACCAGCCGGCGCGGCCGCGCCCTCCTGGGCCTGGCCCTCGGCATCGCCTCACTGGCGATCCTCGCCGTCACCCTCGTCACCTCCCACGGGGTGCTCATCGACATCGGCTCCTGAACCCGCCCCAACTCCCCTTCCACTCTTGGGTCCTGTACTCGCCCCTCGCTGCTCTCCGTTCCCGATCCACCCTTCGCCCTTGATGCGCCCAGCGGTGCGCCGGTGGTTCTCGTGGCGGCTCACTCGGCGGATCCCGGCTGCCGGAGCGACTGTTCGAACGACTGATCCCGTCAACCCGCCCCGTTCCCCCGGCCCGCCCCGTAGGGTGGGCCCCATCGGCCGGACGACCTCAGGGGGCAGGAGTGACTACGGAGAACCGCAGCGACACGCAGCCGGAACGACCCACCCCAACGGGTGGACGGCTGCTCGCCGTGAGCGATCTGCACATCTCCTACCAGGAGAACCGCGACCTGGTGGAGAAGCTCCAGCCCTCCCACCCCGGCGACTGGCTGCTCGTCGCCGGTGACGTCGCCGAGCTCACCACCAGCATCGAATGGGCCCTCGGCCTGCTCGCCGAGCGCTTCGCCCGCGTGGTGTGGGTACCCGGCAACCACGAGCTGTGGACCCACCCCGAGGACCCGGTCCAGCTGCGCGGGGTGGCCCGCTACGAGCACCTGGTGGAACGCTGCCGCCGGCTCGGTGTGGTGACCCCCGAGGACCCGTACCCGGTCTGGGAGGGCCCCGGCGGTCCGGTCCGCATCGTCCCGCTCTTCCTCCTCTACGACTACACCTTCCGTGCGCCGGGCACGACCACCAAGGAGGCCTCCCTGGCGGCCGCCTACGAGACCGGCGTCGTCTGCGCGGACGAGCGGATGCTCTACCCGGACCCGTTCCCGGACCGCGACTCCTGGTGCCGCGAGCGCGTCCGGCTGACCGAGAAGCGGCTGGCCGCCTGCGACCCGGACGTCCCGCTGGTCTTCGTCAACCACTACCCGCTGGTCCGCCAGCCCACCGATGTCCTCTGGTACCCCGAGTTCGCCCAGTGGTGCGGGACCGAGCTGACCGCCGACTGGCACACCCGGTACAACACCGCGGCGATGATCTACGGCCACCTCCACATCCCGCGCCGGACCACCTACGACGGCGTCCCGTTCACGGAGGTCTCGCTCGGCTACCCGCGCGAGTGGCGCAAGCGCGGACTGCCTAACCCCCTGCTGCGGGAGGTCTTCCCGCAGACGGCGGACTGAGCATCCGGTTCAGCCGCTCCCACCTCCTTCTCCACCGCTCCTGCTCTGCCGTCTCCCGTTCCACCGCCTCCCGTTCCACCGCCTCTCCTACTCCGTCGCGATCGCCCGCAGGATGTCCAGCCGCGCCGCCCGGCCCGCCGGGCGGAGTCCGGCGACCGCGCCCGCCAGCAGCCCGGCCACCAGGACCACGGCCAGCTGGAGGGGCGGTATCGCGAACGATCCCGTCCCGGCGCTGTCCGAGGCCCGCACCAGGGCCCAGCCGAGGAAGGCTCCGAGCCCCAGACCGCCGACCGTCCCGAAGGCCGCCACCAGCACCGACTCCCAGCGCACCATGCCGCGCAGCTGGGCGCTGCTCTGACCGACCGCCCGCAGCAGCCCCAGCTCCCTGGTCCGCTCGTGCACCGCCAGCGTCAGGGTGTTGGTGATGCCCAGCAGCGCGATCAGCACCGCCAGCGCCAGCAGCGCGTAGACCACCGAGAGCATCGTGTCGACTCCGGAGGCCGCGCTCTTGGCGTACTCGGCACGGTCCTGCACCTGCGGGCTGCCGTACGGGACCAGCGCCCGTTCCACCGCCGCCTTGCCCGCGGCGGCCGGCACGCCGTCGCGCAGTCCGACCGCGACCATGGTGTCCGCGTCCTGTCCCCGGTGCGGGGCCCAGGCCTGCCGGGTCATCAGGTAGTCCCCGGCCAGGCTGCCGCCCTCGTACAGGGCACGGATCGTGAACGGACCGCTCGCACCGTCGGTGAAGCCCACGGTGACGGACTGGCCGAGCCGCCAGCCGCGCTGCTGCGCCTCGCTGCGGGAGACCGCCAGCCCGTCCGTGCCGAGCGCGGTCAGCGAGCCGTCGACCCGGCCGAGGTCCACGATCCCGGACAGCCGGGCCGGGTCGGTCACGTCCAGCGTCCGGCCGTGCCCGTCGATCCGGGCCACGCCGCGGCCGAGCCCGACCGTCTGCCGCACCTCGGGCAGGGCGGCCAGGACGTCCGCCGCCTTGGGGCTGATCCCGCTGCCGCCGGCCCCGAACGAGGCGGTGGTGACGGCGAGATCGCCCGCGAAGGACCTGCTCACCGTGGAGTCCAGGGTGGCCTTGATCGAGGCGCCGAAGACGGTGAACAGCGTGACCACCGCGACCCCGATCATCAGGGCGCTCGCGGTGGCCGCCGTCCGGCGCGGGTTGCGGGCCGCGTTGCGCCGGGCGAGCACCCCGGAGACCCCGCGCAGCCTGGGCAGCGGCGCGCCCAGCGTCCGCACCGCGAGGGCCGCGGCGACCGGGCCGAGCACCACCGTGCCGGCCAGTACCGCCAGGGCCCCGACGGCCGTCAGCGCCACGGACGGGCCGTCCGTCGCTCCGAGGACGGCCACCGGCACTCCCCCGGTCAGCAACAGGCCGCCGAACACCACCCGGACGACGCCCGAGCGCCCCTGCGCCGCCCGGTCGACCCCGGTCTCCCGCAGGGCCGCGAGCGGAGCCGTCCGCCCGGCCCGGACGGCCGGCAGCAGCGCGGAGCCCACCGCGACCAGCGTGCCGACCAGCAGCGGCAGCAGGACGGCGGCCGTGCCGATCACCATGCCGCCGGTCGGCAGGGCGAAGCCGAGTGCGGAGAAGAGCGCCTTGAGCCCGGCAGCCACCCCGATCCCGCCCAGCAGCCCGCCCAGCGAGGCCAGCAGGCCGACCGCCAGCGCCTCCGCCAGGGTCGCCCCGAGCACCTGGCCGCGCACCGCCCCGAGTGCCCGCAGCAGCGCGTTCTCCCTGGTCCGCTGGGCGACCACGATGGCGAAGGTGTTGTGGATGGTGAACGTCGCCACCAGCAGCGCGATCCCGGCGAAGACCAGCAGCAGCGTGGTGAACATGGTCAGGAACCGCCCGGACACCAGTTGGGTGGACTCCTGGGTGGCCGCCGCGCCGGTGATCGCCTGGACGCCTGCGGGCAGGTGCGGGGTGATCCGGTCGACCAGCTCCCGCTGGGAGACCCCGCCCGCGGCGCGGACCTGGATCGAACCGGCCTGGCCCTCGCCCTTGGGCGTGAGGTACCGCTCGGCGTCCGCGAAGGTCATCGCGGTGAAGGTGCTCGGCCCCATGCCGTCCGCGTCCGCCCCGAAGGTGGCGATGCCGACGACGGTGACCGGCACCGGATCGGGGGTGCGCAGCACGGTGGTCGAGCCGACGCGCAGCCCGCCCGACTTCGCCGCGCCCCGGTTCACCACCACCTCGCCCGGGGCGGCCGGCGCCCGGCCCTCGGCCAGCCGGTACGGATTGAGCCGGCCGTCGACCAGCCAGTTGCCCGCCAGGGTGGGCGGGCCCTGACCGCCGATCGGCTTGCCGTTGCTCCCGATGAGCTGGCCCGCGCCCTGGACGGACGGCTCCGCGGCCGCCACCCCCGGCACGGTGCGCAGCCGGTCGGCGAGCGTCACCGCCACCGGCGCCCGCACCCCGCCGACCGTGCCCGCCGAGTCCAGCACGTCGGCGCTGCGGACCACGACGTCGGTGCCGGCGTTGGCGTCGGCGAAGAGGGTGTCGAAGTTGGCCCGCAGGGTGTCGCCGAGCACCATCGTGCCGGTCAGGAAGCTCACCCCGAGCACGATGGACAGGAGGGTGCCGGCCAGCCGCCGTTTGTGGGCGCGCAGCGAGCGCAGGCTGAGCCGGAGGGGAACGGCGTTCACGACCGCCCCCGTTCGAAGGCCTTCATCCGGTCCAGCACCAGGGCGGAGGTGGGCTGCCGCATCCGGTCCACCAGCCGTCCGTCGGCGAGGAAGAGCGCCTCGTCGGCCCAGCCGGCGGCCGTCGGGTCGTGGGTGACCATGACCACGGCCCGGCCCATCTCGTCCACCGCCCGGCGCAACAGGCCGAGCACCTCGCCGCCGCTGCGGGAGTCGAGGTTGCCCGTCGGCTCGTCGGCGAAGACCACCCGGGGCCGCCCGGCCAGCGCCCGGGCCACCGCGACCCGCTGCTGCTGGCCGCCGGAGAGCTCGCTCGGACGGTGCCGCAGCCGGTCGCCGAGTCCAACCACGTCGACCAGCGTCTCCAGCCAGGCCTGGTCGGGGGCGGCCCCGGCCAGGTCGAGCGGGAGGGTGATGTTCTCCAGGACGGTGAGCGTGGGCACCAGGTTGAAGGCCTGGAACACGAAGCCGATCCGCTCCCGGCGCAGCAGCGTGAGCCGCCGGTCGTTGAGCGGGCCGAGCTCGGTGTCGCCGATCCAGGCGCTGCCGGCGGTGAGCCTGTCCAGCCCGGCCACGCAGTGCATCAGGGTGGACTTGCCCGAGCCGGACGGGCCCATGATCGCGGTGAACCGCCCGGTCGGGAACTCCACCGTCACGTGGTCCAGCGCGCGGACCTCGGTGCCGCCGACTCCGTAGACCTTCACGGCGTCGGCGACCCGGGCGGCGGTGCCCCGTACGACGTCCAGGGTGGTCACCTGGCGCCACCTCCCTTGGAGTCGTCCCGCGGCGACTCGCTGAGCACGGCCCGCTTGGCGCGGTACTCCTCGGCGTCGATGTCCCCCTCCGCGTAGCGCCGGCCCAGGACGGCCAGCGGATGCTCCGCCGCGGCTCCGGCTCCCGCCCCGGCTCCGGTTCCAACCCCGTAGCCGTACCCGAATCCGCAGCCGTGCCGCCGCCAGACCGTGCGGCGCAGCACCGCGATCACCAGGACCACCACGGCGATCCAGATCAATGGGATCAGCAGGATCCATGGGCCGGGGCCGTGCCAGTCGGCCAGCTGGGTGTACATGGTGGTTCAACTCCTCGGTGGTGGGCCTCCAGGACCTCGGGTGGTTCCCGAGGTGACTGGAGCGTCCCGCAACGAGGTCTCATCACGCGTCCTACCAGCAGCGGCAGTTGGGATACTCCCGGGAGAGTAGGAACCGCCCGCGACACGCGGGGCCGGAAGCAGGCGCGCGACGGCGACGCCTCCGGCGCACCCGCCCCGTGGACCGCAACCGCCCATGGACCGAACACCCGTGGACCAACCGCCCGCGGACCGCATCCGCCAGGAGCCGCTCAGCCCAGCCAGCCCGGCCGCACCAGCCCCGACTCGTAGGCCAGCACCACCAGTTGCGCCCGGTCCCGCACGCCGAGCTTCACCATCGCCCGGCTGACGTGCGTCTTCGCCGTCAGCGGGCTGACCACCAGCCGCCGGGCGATCTCCTCGTTGGACAGCCCCATCCCGACCAGGGCCAGCACCTCGCGCTCCCGCTCGGTCAGCATCGAGATGTCCGAGAGCCCCTCCGGCACGGCCTCGGGCGCCTTCGAGCGGGCGGCGAACTCGCCGATCAGCCGCCTGGTGACGCCCGGCGAGAGCAGTGCGTCCCCCGCGACGGCGACCCGGATCGCCCGCAGCAGTTCGGCCGGCTCGGTGTCCTTGACCAGGAAGCCCGCGGCCCCCGAGCGCAGTGCCTCGAACACGTACTCGTCCAGCTCGAAGGTGGTCAGCACGACCACCCGCACGGGGGACAGCGCCGGGTCCTCGGCGATCCTCCTGGTCGCCTCCAGCCCGTCCATCCGCGGCATCCGGATGTCCATCAGCACGACGTCCGGCACGAGTTCACGGGCGAGCCGCAGCGCGGCCTCGCCGTCGTCCGCCTCGCCGACCACCGTCAGGTCGTCCTGGAGGTCCAGCAGGGCCCGGAAGCCCGCCCTGACCAGCAGCTGGTCATCCGCCAGCAGTACCCGAATCAATCGCTCTCCGCCTTCGGTGTCGGCAGCTCCGCCCGGACCCGGAAGCCACCGTCGGGCAGCGGCCCCGCGGCGATGGTGCCACCGAACGCCGCCGCGCGTTCCCGCATCCCGACCAGCCCGCTGCCCGACCCGCCCGCGTCCGCGAGCACCGCGGGCCCCGGGTCCTCCACCCGGACCACCAGCACGGCCGGGTCCGTCCAGTCCAGCACCACGACCGCCTGGCGGGCCGCCGAGTGCCGGACCACGTTGGTGAGCGCCTCCTGGACGATCCGGAAGGCGGTGAGGTCGACGGCGGCGGACAGCGCACGCCGCTCGCCGCGCTCCTGCACCTCCGCCGCCAGGCCCACCCGGTCCGCCTGCTCGGTGAGTTCGTCCAGCCGGTCCAGCCCCGGGGCCGGCCCGCGCGGCGCCGCCCCGGGCCCGCGCAGCGTCGCGAGCACCTGGCGAACCTCGCCGAGCGCCTCCTTGCTGGTCGACTTGATCGTGACCAGCGCGCCGCGGGCCTCCTCCGGCCGACGGTCGAGCAGCGCCAGCGCGACCCCGGCCTGGATGCTGATCAGCGACAGGCTGTGCGCCAGGATGTCGTGCAGCTCCCGGGCCATCCTGAGCCGTTCCTCGTTGGCCCGGCGCTCCTCCAGCTGCTGCCGGTAGGCCCGGTGGGCGGCGATCCGCTCGCGCCGGAACCGGACCAGCTCGCCCCCCGCCATCACCAGCAGCAGCCAGGCCAGCAGCCCCAGCTCCTGCAGCCAGACGCTGCCGGACGGTGGGGCCGCGCGCTGCCAGCTCTGCGGCAGGACGAAGATGCCGAGCAGGTGCACCAGGTAGACGCCCCCCGCGCCGGCCCAGGCCGCCCGGCGGTGCCCGGAGCCGATCGCCACGCAGCAGGCGATCAGCCAGCTCACGAAAGCCGGCCCGTACGGGTACCCGGCGGCCAGGTACCCGGCGGTGACCACCGAGGTGCCGGCCACCACCGCGACCGGCCGGCGCTCGCGCAGCACCAGCAGCGCCGGCCCGAGCAGCAGCAGGAGGTAGCCGAGGGCGTCCAGCGGGGCCCGCCCGTGCTGGTTGTGACCGGCGAAGGTCGAGCCGACCACCTGGAGCACCGCGACCGCCGCCGCCGTCCCGAGCGGGTAGCCCGCCTTGGCCGCGCGCACCCACGGCGGGCGCCACGGCTCGGGCGGCTCCTCCGGCGGCTGCGCCGGTGGCCGCTCCGCCGAAGGCGGCTCGGCCGGCGGGGACATGGGCGGCATCATGCCCACAAGCTAGACCCGCGACGCGTCCCCGCGCGTCCTCCACCAGTGGCGTTCGGGCGTACTCCCGTTGGAGTACGCCCGCCCCCGGTCGTCCTCAGTCCCCCGCGGCGGCCGAGCCGGCCCGGGCCTTCGCCTCCGCCTCCGCCTCCTCGAAGGTCGCCGACGCCTCCGGCCGCGCCAGCGTCACCACCAGTTCCCCGTCGCTCACGTCCGCGATCAGCGTGTCCCCCTCCCGCACCGAACCGTCCAGCAGCAGGTTGGAGATCCGGTTGTCCAGCTCCGACTGGATCGTCCGGCGCAGCGGCCGGGCCCCGAACTCCGGCTGGTAGCCCCGGTCGACCAGGTACTCCTTGGCCGTCCCGGTGACGTCCAGCTCGACGCCCTGGGCCCTCAGCCGGCGCCGGCTGCGGTCCAGCAGCAGGTCCACCACCGAGAGCAGGTCCTTCCGGGTGAGCGCGTGGAAGACGATCACCTCGTCGATCCGGTTGAGGAACTCCGGCCGGAACTGCTGCCTCAGGTCGCGCATCAGGTCGTCACGGATCTCGTCCACGTTCCCCGCGTGGTCGAGGATCCGCTGGGAGCCGATGTTGCTGGTCATGATCACCACGGTGTTGCGGAAGTCGACCGTACGCCCCTGGGAGTCGGTCAGCCGCCCGTCGTCCAACACCTGGAGCAGCAGGTTGAAGACGTCCGGGTGCGCCTTCTCCACCTCGTCGAAGAGCAGCACGCTGTACGGCTTGCGGCGCACCGCCTCGGTCAGCTGCCCGGCCTCCTCGTAACCGACGTACCCGGGCGGGGAGCCGACCAGTCGGGAGACTGTGTGCTTCTCCTGGAACTCGCTCATGTCGAAGCGGATCATCCGGTCCGGGTCGCCGAACAGCAGCGCCGCCAGCGCCTTCGCCAGCTCGGTCTTGCCGACGCCGGTCGGCCCGAGGAAGAGGAAGGAACCGGTCGGACGGTCCGGGTCGCCCATCCCGGCCCGGCCGCGGCGCACCGCCTGGGCGACCGCCGTGACCGCCTCGTCCTGGCCGATCACCTTCTCGTGCAGGTGCTCCTCCAGCTTGAGCAGCCGCTCCTTCTCGGTCGCGTTCAACTCCGCGACCGGGATGCCGGTCCGGGAGGAGAGCACCTGCGCGATGTCGTCGGCCGTCACGTCGACGACCTCCTCGCGGGACTCGGCCATCGCCGCCAGCTCGTCCTCGGTCTGCCGCAGCTCGGTCTTCAGGTTGGCGGCCCGGACGAACTCCTCGTCCGCGACGGCCTCGTCCAGCTCCCGCTTCAACTTGGTGATCCGGTCCTGCACCCCGGTCGCCTCGGTCGACCCGCTCAGGCTGCGCAGCCGGACCCGCGCGCCGGCCTGGTCCAACAGGTCGATCGCCTTGTCGGGCAGGAAACGGTCGCTGACGTACCGGTCGGAGAGCGTCGCCGCCGCGTCCAGCGCCTCGTCGGTGAACCGCACCTGGTGGTGCGCCTCGTACGCGTCGCGCAGCCCGTGGAGGATCTCGACGGTCTCCTCGACGCTCGGCTCGGGCACCAGCACCGGCTGGAAGCGGCGCTCCAGCGCGGCGTCCTTCTCCACGTGCTTGCGGTACTCGTCCAGCGTGGTCGCGCCGACCACGCTCAACTCACCGCGCGCGAGCGCCGGTTTGAGGATGTTGCCGGCGTCCATCGAGCCCTCGCCACCGCCGCCGGCGCCGACCACGGTGTGCAGCTCGTCCAGGAACAGGATCACGCTCTTCTCGGCCGCGGTGACCTCGTCGATCACGTTCTTCAGCCGCTCCTCGAACTCGCCCCGGTACTTGGAACCGGCCACCAGCGCGGTCAGGTCGAGGGTGACCACCCGCTTCTCCCTGAGGCTCTGCGGCACGTCCCCGGAGACGATCCGCTGGGCCAGGCCCTCGACGATCGCCGTCTTGCCGACGCCCGGCTCACCGATCAGCACCGGATTGTTCTTGGTCCGCCGGGAGAGGATCTCGACGGTCTGCTCGATCTCCTCGGCCCGGCCCACCACCGGGTCCAACCGGCCCGAACGCGCCTCCTCGGTGAGGTCGCGCCCGTACTCGTCCAGCGTCGGCGTCTCGCTCGGGCGGGCACCCGTACTGCTGCGCTCGCCGCCGGTGCCGCGCCCCTCCAGCACCGACTTCAGCGCCTCCTGCGAGGGCGCCGCGTTGCGCAGCGCCACCCCGGCCCCCGAGCGCTCCTGGTCGAGCAGCGCGCCGAGGATGTGCTCCGGGCCGATGTACGAGGCGCCCACCGCCTGCGACTGGGCGTGCGCGGCGAGCAGCGCGCGCTTGGCCGAGGGGGTGAGCGCCGGCCGGCCGTCCACCGCCTCGGGACCGCCCGCGGGCAGGGCGTGCTCCAGGTCCCCGGAGAGCCGGTCCGGATCGATACCGGCCCGTTCCAGCATCCGGCGCGAGGGTTCCACCCGGGTGGCCGCCCAGGCCAGGTGCGCGGTGTCGAGGTCACTGGAGCCGTCCTCGGCCGCTCGCCGCGCGGCCAGCGCGAGCAGCTCCTGCGAGGACTCGCTGAGCAACCGTCCGATCGGCACCCGCTGCACGGCGGGCGGGGAAGCCAGCGGGCTCATCCCGAAGAACCGGCTGAGCAGATCGGAGAACGGATCGTTCGATCCGAACGGGGGCACGGTCACGGCGTTTCACCTCTCCCAAGCGGTTTGCAGCCACACAAACACAGGCCGCGGCACCTCGCCTGTCGAGCCGGACGGCGCCGTCACCCGGCGTGCCCGGGCCTCGCCGCCGGCGGGACGTGCGGGCGGACACGCCGGCGGGACGTGCGGGCGGACGTGCGGGCCCGACACAGAACCGTTCACGGGGCCGGGAACTCGCGTTCACCCGGTGACCCGATCCAGCAGCACACCGCCGCTGTACGTCACCCCCATCGCCAGCAGCCCGCCCACGACGTTGCGCATGATCGCCCGCCCCGGGCCGGCCCCGCCCAACCGGGCGCTCGTCCAGCCCGACACGGTCAGCGCGACCACCACCGCCACCACCGTCACCAGCAGCCGCCACGACTCCGGCGGCAGCAGCACCGCCAACAGCGGCACCAGCGCGCCCAGCGTGAACGCCGCCGCGCTCGCCAGCGCCGCCTCCCAGGGGTTGGTCAACACGTCCGGGTCGATGCCCAGTTCGGTCTGCGCGTGGGCCGCCAGCGCGTCCCGCTCGGTCAGCGCCGTCGCCACCTCCCGGGCCAGGCCGTCCTCCAGCCCGCTGCCCCGGTAGTAGTCGGTCAGCTCGTCGAGCTCCCCCTCCGGATCCTCCGCGAGCTCCCGCCGCTCCTGCGCCAACGCGGCCCGCTCGGTGTCCCGCTGGGTGCTGACCGAGACGTACTCGCCCGCCGCCATCGACATCGCCCCCGCCAGCAGCCCGGCCACCCCGGCCGCGAGCAGCGCCGTCCGAGAACCCTCCGCGCCCGCCACACCGGTCACGAGGCCGGCCGTCGACACCACGCCGTCATTGGCCCCCAGCACGGCCGCGCGCAGCCAGTTCAGGCGCGAGGAAAGCTCCGCCCGCGACTCCCCGACCTGCTCAGCCATCCGCCACCGCTCTCAGGGGTCCGCCCGGTCCCCCCGATCCTTGCCCGCCACCCGCGGCCGCGCCACCCGCTACCCCAGCACCGGCGCCAGCGCCCGCCGCAGGTCCTCCGGTCCCCGGTAGCGCACCCCGGTCATGCCCAGCGCCACCGCCGCATCCACGTTCTCCTGCCGGTCGTCCACGAACAGGCACCGCTCCGGCACCACGCCGGCCCGCTCGGCGGCGATCTCGTAGATCCGCCGGTCCGGCTTGGCACTGCCCACCCGAGAGCTGTTCACCACGGCGTCCGCCAGGTCCGTCAGCCCCAGCAGCGCCAGGTCCTCGTCCAGCCACGCCGTCGCATTGGTCACCAGCACCACCCGGCAGTGCTCCCGCACCCGCCGCAACAACCCCACCAGTACCTCGTCCGCCCGGAACGGCGAGTTCGCGAACGCCTCCGCCAGCCCGCGCGCCTGCGCGCCCGTCACCCGCCCGACCAGCCCCCGCGCGATCGACTCCACCCACTCCGCCTTCCCGATCCGCCCGAGCAACAACGGCAGGTCGTTCTCCGGCGCGAACCCGACCTCCGCCGTACTCCCCTCACCCACCCCCGCCGCCCGCTCCAACGCCGCCACCTCGGCCCCGTCGAAGAACCGGATCACCCCGTCCACATCGCACAGCACCGCATCGAACGCCCTGGTCAACATCCCCCCTCCCTACCACCCCGGCCCACCACCGCCACCCGGCAACCCCCACCCCCGACCGGCGAAGGGCCCCAGGCCCGGCGCACCGCCAGGACCCGGAAACGGCCGAGGGCCGGTCCAGGAGGTGGTGCCTCCCGAACCGGCCCTCGCAGTGGTGGACCCGGACGGTTTCGAACCGCCGACATCTGCTCCTGGCCACTACTCTGGCAATCTGCTCGGCAGATACCAGGCCGTCCGGCCTGATGCACTTCGCCTGCCCCAGAACGACCAGTTTGGTACCGGCCAGACCGCTGCCGATATCCAACCGCCCGACGGAGTCCGCCCCGCCGTCCCCCGACCGACGGGTCAGCCAACCTTCGTTGTACTTGTGACCGGACGCCCGCATCACCTTCGCAGCAGCGACCGCAGCCAAGACCTCGAACGCGTGCTTGTCCTTGTCGAACCGCTTGCAGACCGCCTGGAGGTCCGCCTCGACCGAGCTGCCCGGAGTCGGCCGTTGGTCACGAACGTTGACGACCTGCGACCGTGCCACTCGCACCGACCGGAACAGCAGCAGCGGCGCTGCACCGGCCCTCTCCTCAGCTGTAGGCGCTTGGTGGCAGCCGAACGCCTCCAGCAATGCCGCGTTGCCCGTGGTGGTGCCGACCGGCTTCGCCATCTCCGGCTTGTGGTCACCGAAGTAACGAACATGTCCGTTGTCGATGTCGAACACGTCGTGCCACGGTATCTGTTCCGATCCTGCCTTCCACGGACTCGACCGGATCATCGCCGCCGGCCGCCGCATCCCCTGGTCCGCCTTGACCTTGGCCATCGCATTGATCCCCGCTTCGAGCAGGGCCCGCTTCTGACCGGGACTGTCCGTGACGAAGTAGAAGTTGTCGAACCCGTCGACTGTCGCCGGCACCGTGTCCTTCGAAGCCGTGTACCGAAGCACGTCACCCACACGCAACGACAAGAGACCCGCCTGCTCCCTCGATGGGCGGCGGGACAGGGGCGCGGAAACGATCGAGGGCCAGCTCGGGAGGACGCTGCCTCCGAACTGGCCCTTCTCCATCTGTGGGCGCGGACGGTTTCGAACCGCCGACATCTGCTTTGTAAGAGCAGCGCTCTACCACTGAGCTACGCGCCCCCTGCCGTATGCCCGGTGGGCGTACGACGAGTGCCTAGGGTACCTGGTCCCGGGAGGTGGTGTGGGCCGGGTGTCCGGTGGGGTGGCGGGTGGGCGGGGGTGCGGCGGGGTGCGGGGCCGTGAGGTGGATGGGGTGGGAGGGGGTGCCGGGCCGGTGGGGGGATCGGGGAGAATGGAGGCCGGATCAGCGGGTCGGAGCAGGGAGCGCGCAGTGACGGTGGCCGGCGGGAGCGGGCGGGGGCGGCGTCGGGCGGGGAGTGCGCTGGCCGACGCGTTGGTGTTGCCGGTGGTGCTGGCGGGTGCGCTGGGGGCGGTCGGGCTGGCCTCGGCCGGGACCGGCGGCTGGTGGGGCCGGCGCGGCGGCGGTGAGGGCGGACGGGCACAGGCCCGGGAGGCCCGGGCGGCGGCCCAGGAGGCGTTCTACGAGCTGGAGGAGACCCAGCGCGAGGTGCAGCTCGCGGTGGAGACGGTCCGTGCGGCGGAGGAGGGCCAGGCGGCGCAGCGCGCGCTGGCCGACCTGGCGGCGATCTCCGGCCGGGTCGACCGGGTCACCGTGAACTACCTCGCCGCGCTCGACGCCCACAACCTGGACAGCGAGACCCTGGACGCGGGCACGGCCGCGCAGGCCAAGCGCCAGTTGGAGGACGTGAAGGGCCAGCTGGGCTCGGCCCGGGCGGAGCTGAACGACTTCCTGCGCCGCCTGCAGCCGACCGTCCAGCACGCCGAGCAGCAGCTGATGCGGGTCACCCCGGCGGTCGAGCAGGCCAAGCGCGCGCTGCTCGCGGCCACCACCGCGCTGGACGAGGCGCGCGGCGCCGGCCTGCGGGCGGACGACCTGGCGGCCCGGCTGGCCGAGCTGGCGCCCGAGCTCGGCCGGCTGAACGAGGGCCCGGCCCGGCACGGGGTCGCGGACACCCTGCGGCGCGCGGACGACGTGAAGCACCGCGCCGAGGCGATCGCCGCCGACGCCGGGCAGTTGCCGGAGCGGGCGCGGGAGATCGACCGGCGGGTGGCGAGCCTGCGGACCCGCATCCAGGCGCTGGAGACCAAGGCCGCGACGGTCGAGCCCGCTCTGAGCGAGCTGCGCCGCCGGTTCAGCACCGCCTGCTGGCAGGACCTCCAGCGGGTGTCGGACCAGGTCGCGGAGACCGGCCGCGCCGCCGAGCGCAAGCTCGCCGAGGCCGCCCGGGCGCGGGACGAGCAGCGCTGGGCGGACGCCACCGCCGCGATCGGGACGGTCCGCGCGCTGCTGGAGACCGCCGACGGCTCGGTGTCCGCGGTGAACGACCGGCTGCGGCAGCTGAACGAGGTGCAGCACGACCCCAACCGGGAGATCGAGCGTGCCCGCTTCGCGATCCGGGACGCGCAGCGGCTGGCGATGGCCGGGCGCAGCGCGCCGGACCCGCGGCACGCCGCCCCGCTGGACGAGGCGGTGGCCCGGCTGGACCGCGCGGTGGCCGCGCTGGAGGCGGCGGGCCGGCACCCCGACTACTGGCACTTCCTGACCGAGCTCGCGGGCGTGCGGGACACGGCGGCGCGGGTGATCGAGCTGATCCGCGGGGACCTCGGCGGTCACCGGTAGGACGACCGGGAACGCCGGTAGGACCGGTAGGACCGGTAGGACCGGTGGCGCCGACGGCACAAGCAGCGCCGGAACAGGGCTCCCGGCGGCCACCCCCGCTGGGTACGCTGCCGGTATGCCACGCTACGACTTCCGCTGCCGCTCCTGCGGCGCCACCTTCGAGCTCCGCCGCCCGATGGCCCAGGCCAACGACCCCGCCGTCTGCCCGCAGGGCCACGAGGACACCGTGAAGCTGCTGTCCACCGTCGCCGTCACGGGTGGCGCGGCCGCCGCCCAGCAGGCCCCCGCCGCCGGGGGCGGGGGCGGTTGCTGCGGGGGCGGCTGCTGCGGCTGACCGGGGCCGGTCCCGGTCAGACCCCGACCGGCAGGACGGACGCTCCGGCGAGGAACCGCCGGACGATCTCCTCCCCGGCCGTCACCCCCACCTCCGTCAGGGCGGTGACGCCGGGGGCCGTCCAGCCGCTGTCGGCGAGTTCGCCGTGTCCCGGGCGCCAGCCCGCGTCCGCCGCGAGCAGCAGGTCCGCGTCGAGCAGTGAGTCCCCGGCCGCCAGCACCGTGTCGGCGCCGGCGCGCCGGACGACCTCGGCCAGTGCGGCGCTCTTGGTGAGCGGCGCGGGCACCGCATACACCTTGCGGCCCTGCAGGGAGACCGTCCAGCCGCGTTCGGCGCACCAGCCGGTCAGTTCGTCGAGCCAGCCCTCCGGCAGCGCGGCGCGCTCGACCACCAGGTAGGCGAACAGCTCGTCGGCGACCCGCCGCTTGTGCGTCCACTCCGGGTCGGCGCAGAGGGCGAGCCGCCGGGTCACCTCGTCCAGCGGGGCCGAGCCGGCCGCGATCCGCGTGGTGATCTCGGCCCGCCAGTCGCGGTCCGGAACGCCGTCCACCAGCAGCTGCCCGCCGTTGGCGCAGATCGCGTACGCGGGGACCCAGTCCGGCGTCGGGCCAGGCAGGTTGACCCGCCCGTACTGCTCCGGTGTCCGGGTGGTGGCCGGGACGAAGCAGACCTCCCGGGCGAGGTCGGCGAGCAGCCCGGCGGCCCGCTCGGTCATGAAGGACAGCGGCCGCCCCTGGTACACCTCGACGCAGAGCAGCCGCGGCGCGAGCCGGTCGGGCTCGGCCAGGGCTATCGCCCGTTCGGAGTAGATCAGCGTCCGGTCGAGGTCGCTGGCCACCAGAACACCCATCAGGATTCCCTCCCCGTAGTCTCGGTCGCGACGCGCCCATCGGTGAAGGCACGTCGGTCGGTCGCGGCGCTCCCGTCGGTGCCGGGGTGCCCGTCGGTGCCGGCACGCACGTCGGTGCCGGGGTGCCCGTCGGTCACGGCACGCCCGTCGCCCCCGGTCGCCCCGCGGCTGTAGCGGGGGTGGATCAGGCCGACGCAGGTGTACGGCAGGCCGTCCACCTCCTCGACCTCGACTCCGCGCTGGGCGGCGAGCAGCCGGACGTGGTCGAGGTCCGCGCCGGCGCCGCGCCGGGCGAGGATCCGCCAGGGGACGCGCCGCAGCAGCACCCGCGTCGTCTCGCCGACGCCGGGCTTGACCAGGTTGACGTTGTCGATGCCGTACTCGGCGCTGATCCGCTCGACCGCGGCCCAGCCGGCCCAGTCGGGCGCCCGCTGCGGGTCGTCGGCGAGCCGGCCGGCGCCCTCGGCCACCGCGGCACGGACCTCGCCGAAGCGGGCGGCCACCGCGTCCAGGAAGGCCGCCGAGACGTCGCTCCCGGCCAGTTCGGCGTAGTGCTTGGCGCCGTGGAAGTCGTCCGGCCCGATCAGCCCGGCCCGCAGCACGGTGCGCGAGACCAGACCGGAGACGGTGGAGTTGAGGCAGGCGGACGGGATCAGGAAGTCGTCCCGGGTGCCGTACGTCCGCACGCAGCGGCCCGGGTCGGCCAGCACCGCGAGGTCCGGGTCGAAGTCGGTGCCGGCCAGCGCGCCGGCCAGTTCGCGGGTGATCGCGCCCTTGCCGGTCCAGCCGTCGACGAACACCACGTCCTGCGCGCGGTGGTGGGCCGCCAGGTACCGCAGCGCGACCGGGTCGATGCCGCGGCCGCGCACGATCGAGACCGCGTAGTGCGGGACGGACAGGCCGTGCGCGAAGGCCAGCCAGCGACGGACCAGGATGCCGACGGGCGTGCCGGCGCGGGCCAGCGAGGCGAGCACCAGCCCGGGGCCGCGCTCGCGCAGCAGCGTCTCGGCGACGGTGCCGACGGCGAGCGCGATCCGGCCGGCGGAGCCGCGCAGTGCCTGCTGGAACAGCTCCTGGTACTCGGGGCTGGGCTGGTACTCGACCGGCAGCGACTCGGCGTAGTGCGCGCCGCCGTTCTGGACGGCCTCCTCGCGCTCCTCGGTGGGGGCTTCGAGCGCGACCCCGGAGAGGTCCTTGAGCAGCCAGGCCACCTCCTCGGCCGGGTACGAGGAGAACGCCGGCCCGTACAGCGGCACGGGCAGCGACGGTGACGGCGACGGCGAAATGGACGGCGCAGCAGGCCCAGCCGGCGAAGCGGAACCCCCGGCCACCGGCCGGTGCGAGGGCAGCACGGCGAGCACCACCCGGTCGGTCACCTGCCGCAGCTGGCCGAGCAGCGCCCGCTCGCCCTCGTGCAGCGCCGGGGTGTCGGCCATGTCGTCCACCACCAGTACCACCGCGTCGAAGCGCCGCGCCGGGTCGCTGCCGGGGGCGACGTTGTACGCGTAGCGCTCGGGCGAGCCGCCGTCCTGCGGGTCGTCGTGGGCGGGGAAGGCGAGCCGGGTGCGGATGGCGTAGCCGGGGTCGTCCACCGCCAGGACGGGCGAGCGGGTGGTGGTGGAGAACCGGACGCGGTTGCCGCCGAGCCGTTCGTCGAGAGCGTCGGCCAGGCGCAGCGGCGCGTACATCAGCTCCTCGAAGCCGAGCACCAGCACCCGCCGTGCCCCTGCGGGCAGGGCCGCGGCCAGCTGTCCGGCGAGTCGGGGCAGTGCGGCGTCCAGCCGGGCGCGGTCGCGGGCGGTGAAGCCGTGCCGGCCGCCGTCCGGGAGTCCGGCGGGCCAGTCCAGCGCGATCCGGGCCAGCGGCGCCGCGGGGGCCGCCGGTGGCGCTTCCTCCGGTGCCGCCCCGGCGATCAGCCGCTCGGCCCGTGCCACGACGTCCTCGGGCAGCTCGACGGTCCCGCTCGCGGTGGCCACCAGGTCCAGCCGGACGCCGAGTTCGGCGGCGGCCTCGTCGAGCCGGCGCCGGTCGGCCGCGGAGCGCAGGTCCACCAGGGCGACCACCACGTAGTGGCCGCGGGGGTGGCGGGCGTGCAGGTCGCGGATGGTGTTGAGCACCGTGCGGCCGGTGGAGAACTCGTCGTCCACCAGCACCAGCGGCCCGTCCCCGGCGAGGAGTGCGGGGTCGGCGGGGAGCAGCAGGTGCGAGGTGGCGTGCGAGTGCTCCTCCTCGAAGCCGCCGACCGCGGCCAGGCCGGGCACCGGTCGGCGGGTGGAGTGCAGGTAGGGGGCGTCCAGGCCGTCGGCGACGCTGTGGCCGAGGCCGGTGGCCGTCTCCGCGTAGCCGAGCACGACGGCGCGCGCGGTGGCCGCGGCGCCGAGCAGTTCGCGGACCCGGCGGCCGAGTTCGAGCCCGGTGCCGTGGACCACCGAGGGCCGCTGCGGCACGTGCTTGCCGAGCACGTTGGAGACCAGCAGGTGGGCGCGCTTGGGGTTCCCCGAGCGCAGCGCCAGGCCGACGAGTTCGGGGAGGCGCTCGGATCCGGTCAGCGCGATCCCGGCCCGGTCGGCGACCCAACGGCCGGTCCACGTCTGCGGTGTTGCTGTCACTGCTGGTCCTGCCTTCGATGGTGCGTTGGTGCGTTCGTGCGTTCGTGCGCTGGTGCGTTGCTTCGTCGGTTCGTCGGTTCGTCGGTTCGTCGGTGCGTCGGTGCCCCGCCACTCACGGATCCGTCATATCCCCGCCGGGGGAACCGGAGGGAACGGCTCGGGTTCGGTCGCGGAAACAGTCGGCCGCACAGTCAGCCGCACAGGCAGGCCGACAGCAGTTCCGCGAAGCTCACGTCCTCCCGGGCCACCCCGAACACCTCCGCCCGCAGCAGCACCCGCTCCGCCCAGGCCCGGTGCGGCCGGGCCTCGTTCATCTTGTTGGTGTACGCCGAGCGCAGTACCCCGCCGCCGTCCTGCTCCTGCCGGAGGATGTCTCGGGCGTCGCAGTACTCCTCGTGCGTGACCACGGAGAGGGCGTGCACGGCCGGCACATGGCTGGGGTGGATGCAGGTCTTGCCGAGCAGGCCGTTGGCCCGGTCGAGTTCGACCTCCCGGATCAGCCCGTCCAGGTCGTGTTCGATGATCCGTCGGCGGACCTCCTCCCCGGAGGCCCGCAGTGTCCCGGCGGCCCCGGCGGCCCCGGCGACCCCGGCCGCAGCCCCGGCCGCAGCCCCGGCCGCGGCGGAGACGGACGCCCCGGCGAACGGCGTCCGGCGCAGCTGCGGCTTGAACATCCGCTCGTGCACCGGGAAGTACTCCCAGACCGGTCCGGTGACGGTGTACCCGGTGCCGTCCGCCCGGCCGAGCACGTTGACCACGTCCCCGATCACCGACGCGACCAGCGCCACGTCGTACGCGGTGAGGTCGGGCGAGCGCCGCAGGCCGTACGCGGAGCAGAGGTCGGTGACGCCGAGCCGGACGGCGAGCACCCGCTCGCGGTGGCCGGCGAGCAGGTCGGCGATGCCGAAGAGCTGGTCCCGCCTGGTCTCCAGGTGGGCGAGTTCGGGCGACTCCAGGACGGGCATGGCGAACAGCCGCCGCCCGGTCGCGGCCTCGGCGGCGGCCAGCGCGGCCAGGTACTCGCCACCGTTCTCGGGGGTGAACTTCGGCAGCACGAAGCCGCTCAGCAGTTCGACGGCCGGTCCGAGGCGCCGGGCCAGGTCGAGGATCTGGGTGGCGGTGCGGACCCTGATGAAGAGCAGGGGATGACTCTGTGCACAGGAGGTGAAATCCTTGACCAGGTCATTCAGTTGCTCGACCAGGTTCCGCTCGCCCGCGTCCACCTCGTGGTCGGCGATCGCGTCCTCCAGGCAGAGCACCATCGACACCACGCCCCGACCAGCGAGTTTGCGGATGTCGGCGGCCAGGGCGGGCCGGGTGGCCGGGCTGTAGAGGGTACCGCCGAGGGCGGTGGCGAGCACCGTCGGCTCGCTCCGCACGTCGAACGGGCGCGGCTGTTCCAGGAAGAGCCGGCCGCGTACGTCCTCGGCGAGGTGGCCGAAATGGCGCAAGGTGCTCTCCTCCAGGAAGTGGACCGGCCCCCGGCCGGTTGCCGACGACACCCTGGTCAACCGGCCGACCGGGCGCCTTGGTTCCCGGGGCGCCTCCGCCGGGCGCCCCTGCGTCGAAACCCCGGGGACCTTTCGACCGCCCATCGTACGGACGGGATCCGGCCGGTCCCGGTTCCCCGGCACTGAACTCCCGGAACATCCCGGTCCACTTGGACGATCATGGGCGGAACCACGGCGAACCCCGGAAACGACGGCGGCAAACCTCGGAAAGCGCAAGTCTTGGCAAAGTCCGACCCGGCACGGACCGGTCCGGTCACGTTGTCCGAAGGGGTGGCGAACAGGCAGGATGGTCGGCTATGACGCACGTGATGGCCAAGGGCGCCAACATCGCACTGCCGGCGGCGGCGGTCCGCGCCGTGCTGCGCTGGAGCGCCACGCCCGGTGCGCCGGACGTGGACGCGTCGGCGCTGCTGCTCGGCGCCTCCGGCAAGGTCCGCTCGGACGCCGACTTCGTCTTCTACAACCAGCCCCGCCACCCCTCCGGCCTGGTCCGCCACCTGCCCAAGCAGCAGACCTCCGGCGGCACCGAGATCATCGACACGGTCGAGGTCGAGCTGGGCAAGCTGCCCGCCGAGGTGGACCGGGTGGTGCTGGCCGGCTCCTCCGAGGGCGGACCGTTCCGCGCGGTGCCGGGGCTGCGCCTGCTGCTCTTCGACGCCACGGCCGGCGAGGGCGTGCCCGCGCTCGCCGAGTTCGGGATCGACGACGCCGAGAACGTCACCGCCCTGGTCGCCGGCGAGCTGTACCGCCGGTCCGGGTCCTGGAAGTTCCGGGCGATCGGCCAGGGCTACACCTCCGGGCTGATCGGTCTCGCCACCGACTTCGGCATCATGGTGGACGACGAGGCGGAGGCCGACCAGGTGCCCGCCCAGGTGCCCGTGTCCACCACCCCGTCCGGCACTCTCGACCCGCGCAGCACCGCGATGCCGGACCCGCGCTCGACCACCCCCGAGCCGGGCACCTTCACGCTGGCCCCGGCCGTCCCGCAGTCGCCGCCGGCCCAGCCGCCCGCCCCGGCCCAGCCGCCCGTCCAGCCACCGGCCACCGCCCCGGCACCGGCCACCGCCGCCGCGAGCGCCTCGCCCGCACCGGCGACCCCGCCTCCGCCCGCGGCCCCGCCGACGATGCCCCCGCCGCCCACCGCACCCCCGGGCCACCAGCCCGGCACCGGCTACGGCTACCCCCAGCAGACCGGCCCGGCGTACGGCCACCCCCAGCAGCAGCCCGCCGGCGGCTACGGCTACCCGCAGCCGGGCACCGGCCAGCAGCCCTACCAGCAGCAGCCGGGCGGTTACGGCTATCCCCAGCCGAACCAGCCCGTCCCGCCGCAGCAGCAGCGCCCCGCCGGCTACGGCTACCCGCAGCCCGGCACCGGCCAACAGCCGCCCGTCCCGCCGCAGCCGCCGACGGCCCAGCCCCCGGCCGCGACCGGCGAGGAGTTCGCGCTGCCCCCGCAGGGCCCGCAGTTCCAGCCCCGCTGACGCCCCCGGCGGGGCCGCCCGACAGCCGCCCCGCCGATGGCCCGGCCCCGGCCCCGCACGACCCCGGCCCCGACCCCGGCCCCGCCGTGGAACCGCCGAGCCGCGGCACCGGCCCGGCACCACCACCGAACCGCCGACCGCCGACCGCCGACCGCCGTCAGTCGCTCTTGTACCCGCGCTGCCACTGCAGCCCGAAGCCGTACAGCCGGTCGATGTCCGCCTGGAACCCGTTGACGTACCGCACCTCACGCCGCACCGTCAGCTGGTTGTCCCCCGAGTTCTCGATCAGCACCACCGCGCAGGAGCGCGCCGCCCGGGCCCGCTCCTCCAGCTTGATCTCGATCCGCGGCCCGGTCTGCGGCACGATCGTGACCACCGCGTGCGACTGCTCGAAGGCCGGCGTGCCGTCGTAGATGTAGACGAAGATCAGCAGCCGCTTGAACTTGTCCTTCTTCTCCAGGTTGACGTACATCGTCTCGCCGGACGGCGCCCCGTACTGGTCGTCGCCGCTGAGCTTGATGTACGGCGCGTTCTGGAGGTCTCCGAAGAGCCCGCCGAGCGGCTGCACGACGCCGGTGCTCCCGTCGGAGAGCTCGTACATGCAGGCCAGGTCGAGGTCGACGTTCGTCGGCTCGGTGCCCTGCGGCGAGTCCGGGTCCTGCGGCCGCAGGATCCGCGGGCTGAAGAACCGCTTCACGGACTCCCGGGTGCTCGGCCGCGCGGCGCCTCCGGCGCTCATCGTCCAGTGCAGGTTGACGTAGAGGTAGCCGGTGGTGGCGGCCGACCCGGTGATCGCGTGCTGCGGGGCCGACTTGGTGAGTATGACCTTGTGCTGACCGCCGGGGTTGTCGAAGGTGTAGCTCTTGTCCCCGCGCAGGTACTCCCAGATCGAGACCATGCAGTCCTCTCCCCCTGCTCCCGCCAGGCGTTCTGACGGTCCGCCGACCAATGATCGGGCATCGGCCCGGCCGTCGGATACCCAGTCCGCGCCCTCCTCTACCCAACCTGGCCCGACCGGCGGGTCGATTGGCGGGAGGAAGCCGCCCTCCCGTAACATGCCGCCCCTTCGGACGCGATATCGTCTAGCCGCACAGGTGTCCCGTCCGCCCCTGCGCGGGCGCGGCGGGCCCGTCGTGCGGCGACGAACGAACCGTCAGGCAGCTCCCGCTCGGCGGGCCCTGACCGCCTGTGTCGCGCTGTGATCCTGTCCCCTGCGGAAACCCGAGGCCCGACCCGCAATGAACCTGACCTCCATACAGCTGGTCTGGACCGTCGTCGGCGGCGCAGCCCTGCTGTTCGTCGCCGTCCTGATGGCGACGCTGCGATTCAAGAGCTCGAAGAAGGACGAGTCCGGCGACTCCTGGGAGCGCAGCGAAGAGCGCCGTCGGCGCAAGGAGATGATCTACGGCATCTCCTCGTACACGCTGCTGTTCTGCTGCGCCGGTGTCGCGGCCGCGCTCTCCTTCCACGGCCTGGTCGGCTTCGGCAAGGAAAACCTGGGTCTGTCCGGCGGCTGGGAGTACCTCGTCCCGTTCGGTCTGGACGGTGCCGCGATGTTCTGCTCGGTGCTCGCCGTCCGCGAGGCCAGCCACGGTGACGCCGCGCTCGGTTCGCGCCTGCTGGTCTGGGTGTTCGCGATCGCCTCGGCCTGGTTCAACTGGGTGCACGCCCCGCGCGGCGTGTCGCACGACGGCGCCCCGCAGTTCTTCTCCGGCATGTCGATCTCGGCGGCGATCCTGTTCGACCGGGCGCTGAAGCAGACCCGCAAGGCCGCGCTGCGCGAGCAGGGCCTGGTGCCGCGCCCGCTGCCGCAGATCCGCATCGTCCGCTGGCTGCGCGCCCCGCGCGAGACCTACGCGGCCTGGTCGCTGATGCTGCTGGAGAACGTCCGCAGCCTGGACGAGGCGGTCGACGAGGTGCGCGAGGAGCGCCAGGCGAAGCTGGACGCCAAGGCCCGCGCCCGTACGGCCGACCGCCGCGAGCGGGCCGAGCTGAAGGCCATCTCCCGGCAGGGCGGCATGCTCGCCCGGACCCGCGGCGGCCGCCAGGTTCCCGCCCTCACGGCTGCCGGAGACGGCCCGAGCGCTACGGAGCCTGCCCTAGCCGCGGGATCCGACGCCACCACCTCGACCTCGGCCTCGCTCCTGTCCGGCGACTCGCCGGAGCCGGCCGCCCTGGACGCCGGCCGCCGCCCCCGCGCCGCCGTCGGCTCCTCGTACTCGTCCTCCTCCCACTCGTCCTCGTACTCGTCCTCCTCCTACTCCTCGTCCTCGTACTCGTCGTCCTCCTCCGGCGCCGGGTCGTCCCGCAGCGGCTCGGCCATCGACCTGACGGCCGACGACGACACCCTGTCGATGCCGAAGCTGGACTCGCTGGAGCGCAAGCTGCGCGCGATCGAGCAGCAGCTCGGCTGACCCCGGCACCCCGCGGGTACGACCGCGGACCACGAGGAACGGCCGCCCCCGGGAAATCCCGGAGGCGGCCGTTTCGCTTGCCCTGCGGACTACTTTCCGGTGCCGACCAGCTCCGGTTCCTCGTCCGCGCCCTCGCGCCGGTTGCGCAGGATCGACGAGCCGAGCGCCAGCCCGATGAACGCGACGCCGATCAGCCCGGTGACGATCTCCGGGATGTGGTACTTGATCCCGATCAGCAGGATCGCCGCCAGCGCGCCGATGGCGTAGTGCGCGCCGTGCTCCAGGTAGACGTAGTCGTCCAGGGTGCCCTTGCGGACCAGGAAGACGGTCAGCGAGCGGATGTACATCGCGCCGATGCCGAGGCCCAGGGTGATCTGGAAGATGTCGCTGGAGATGGCGAACGCGCCGACCACGCCGTCGAAGGAGAACGAGGCGTCCAGGACCTCCAGGTAGAGGAAGAGGAAGAACGCGGCCTTGCCGCCGACCTGGATGATCGACTTGCCGGCCTTCTCCGCCTCCTCCTCGCGCTCCTCCTCGGCCTCCAGCCCCGACTCGAAGATCGAGGAGAGGCCGTTGACGGCGAGGTAGGTGACCAGGCCGAGGACACCGGCGAGCAGAACGGTTTCGGCGTGCTCCCCGGCGAAGAAGTTGGAGGCGAGCAGCAGGGCGACCAGGGCGACGACGGTGGAGAAGGCCTCCAGCTTGCCGACCTTCTCCAGCGGGCGCTCGATCCAGGCCAGCCAGTTGTAGTCCTTCTCCTCGAAGATGAAGTCGAGGAAGATCATCAGCAGGAAGACGCCGCCGAAGGCCGCGATGGCCGGGTTGGCCGCTTCCAGGTACTGGCCGTAGGTGAGGCCCTCGTAGGTCTTGTCGGAGTGCAGCGCGAGGTCGATGACCGTCGCGGGGCTGAGCTTCGCGGTGAGGCCGACGACCAGCAGCGGGAAGACCAGGCGCATGCCGAAGACCGCGATGAGGACACCGACGGTCAGGAAGATCTTCTGCCAGTACGGGTTCATCCGCTTCAACACCGTGGCGTTGACCACGGCGTTGTCGAACGACAGGGAGATCTCCAGGATGGAGAGGATCAGCACGATGCCGAAGCCTTGGGCTCCCCAGAGCAGTCCGGCCGCGATCAGGCCGATGGCGGTGATCGCGAACGACCAGCCGAATGTGCGGAGGAACACGGGAGTTGGCTACCTTTCGGGTTCTGGCCGTGCCGGGGGCGGCCTCGTCCCCGAGACGTCCTGACCGGGCCCGGCCCGGTCAGGTCACCCCCGCACTGCCCTCTGTTCTCATGATCGGGTCGGGTGCGACAAGTCCGATTTCCGCCTTTACTGTACGTTCACGCCGAAGTCGAGCGCGATGCCACGCAGGCCGGAGGCGTACCCCTGGCCCACTGCGCGGAACTTCCACTCGCCCGCGTAGCGGTACAGCTCACCGAAGATCATCGCGGTCTCGCTGGACGCGTCCTCGGACAGGTCGTAGCGGGCGATCTCCTGGCCGTCGACCGAGTTGACCACCCGGATGTAGGCGTTGCGGACCTGACCGAAGTTCTGGAGCCGCGCCTCGGCCTCGTAGATCGAGACCGCGAAGATCACCTTGTCGGCCTGTGCCGGGACGAGGTCCAGGCTGACCAGGACCACCTCGTCGTCACCCGTTTCGTCGCCGCCGGTGAGGTTGTCGCCCTGGTGCTCCACCGAGCCCTCGGGGCTCTTGAGGTTGTTGTAGAAGACGAAGTACTCGTCACCGAGCACTCGCCCGCCACCGCAGATCAGGGCGCTCGCGTCGAGGTCGAACGGGGCGCCCGTGGTCGAACGGGCGGACCAGCCGAGGCCGATCTGGACCTGCGTCAGGTTCGGCGCGGCCTTGGTGAGCGAGACGTTGCCACCCTTGGCGAGCGTGACCACCATGACGTTCTTCCTCCCTTGCTTCTCCCGGGGCGCCATCCAGGTGTATCCCCCGCGGCCCCGGCCGACCGGTTCTGGTCGGCTGAACTTCCTGAACTCACATCCTCGCAGTGCGAGGAACCGCCGCGGCACCGGGCCGGACGAAGCCGGGGCGGCCCCGGACCTCGGAGGTCCGGGGCCGCCCCGGGAGAACGGCGCGCAGCCCGCGCCGCAGGGCGCCGGCGCGGGCTCAGACGTTGACGCCGAAGTCCTGCGCGATGCCGCGCAGACCGGAGGCGTAGCCCTGGCCGATGGCGCGGAACTTCCACTCCACGCCGTTGCGGTACAGCTCGCCGAAGACCATCGCGGTCTCGGTGGAGGCGTCCTCGGAGAGGTCGTAGCGGGCCAGCTCCGTGTTGTCGGCCTGGTTCACCACACGGATGAACGCGTTGCGCACCTGGCCGAAGTTCTGGCCGCGGGTCTCGGCGTCGTAGATCGACACCGGGAAGACGATCTTCTCGACGTCCACCGGCACGCCGGCCAGGTTGACCTTGATCGCCTCGTCGTCGCCCTCGCCCTCGCCGGTCAGGTTGTCACCGGTGTGCTCGACCGAGCCGTCCGGGCTCTTCAGGTTGTTGAAGAACACGAAGTTGCCGTCCGAGGTGACCTTGCCCTGGGCGTTGCACAGCAGGGCGCTGGCGTCCAGGTCGAAGTCCGCGCCGGTGGTGGTCCGGACGTCCCAGCCCAGGCCGACGACCACGGCGGTGAGGCCGGGTGCCTCCTTGGTGAGCGAGACGTTGCCGCCCTTGCTGAGGCTGACTCCCACTAGTCCTCCAAGAATCGGGAGGCACGTCCAGTGGTGCCCCCGGTGGTGCGGTCCGGGGCGGCGGGAGGCCCATCGGCTCCCGCTTCCCACCCCGCCAACGGCCCGAGCGTAGTACGGGGTTCCCGTCCGCACCCCTGATCAGGCCGGACACGGCCCCGGGGCACTCGGCCGGCGGGTGCCCCGGGGCGCCCGCGACCCGGCCGAGGCGCGTGCGGGGCCCGGGCGGGGCACGTGCGGGGCCCGGGCGGGGATCTCAGAGCGCCGCGAGGACCTTCAGGTACTCCTGCTCGTCCCGGGCGTCCGGGAGGCCGTTGACGACGCTCCAGCGCACCGTGCCCGTGGTGTCGATCACGAAGGTGCCGCGCAGCGGGCAGCCCCGCTCCTCGTCGAGGACGCCGTAGGCCCGGGTGACCTCGCCGTGCGGCCAGAAGTCGGCCAGCAGCGGGAACTCCAGGCCCTCCCGGTCGGCGAAGACCCGCTGGGAGAACTGCGAGTCGCAGGAGAGGCCGAGCACCTGCACGGTGTCGTTCTGCAGGCCCGCCAGCTCCCGCTGGATCGCGCCCAGCTCGCCCGTGCACACACCGGTGAAGGCGAACGGGTAGAAGACCAGGACGACGTTCCGCCGGCCGCGGAAGTCGGAGAGCCGGACGGCCTCGCCGTGCTGGTTGTTGAGCTCGAAGTCCGGAGCCGGGGTGCCGACCTCGATGGCCATGAGCGGGACCTTTCTGACGCGACCGCGCCGCGCGGCGGGCGCGGCGGGCCACATCCTCGCATTCGTTTACGGCCGTTGCGCCGAACGGATGAGGCGGGTGGCCGCGGCCCACCGCGTTCGCCGTCCGCGAACGCCCCGGGGGGCCGGCACGGGGCCCGGAACCGGCCTCCGCGACGGCGCACATGCGGCGGGCCCCGCCGGCGGGATTC